>UQQO01000098.1 GCA_900543175.1 uncultured Fusobacterium sp. | reverse complement strand
CTATGTAACTGTACTTTCAAACTTTTTTAAAAGGAGGAGAAGAAGATGAAAAAGATAGTTTTAGCTTTTTTCCTTATATTTTCTCTTCTAATATCTGCTAAAGATATAAATGTTGGAGATAGTGTCAGTTTTAAAATCTCTGGAGTTCCTAAAGAGGAGATTATTAAAGAGTTTGAAAAAAGTGACTTCTCAATAGAAAAGATAAAAGAAGATAAAGATGGAAATCTTTTAGTAACAGTAAAGGGATTTAATTTAGGTAAAAACAATATTATTCTTGGAAATAAAAATCTTGAAATAGATATAAAATCTATTTTAACTCCAAAGGATAAAGAGATATATAGAGATCTATCAGATATGAGTAATAAAAAACTTTATTCAAATGATTTTCCATATATTTTTACTGGTAGTATAGTAATTGGAATTTTATCTCTAATTATGTTTATAAAAACTTTTAAAAGAGGAAAGAAAAAAGAGATTATTGACTACGATAAGAGATTTAATTCTCAAATGGAGATTTTATCACAAGATAAGTGGGCATTTGATATAAGTTATGCCCTTAGAGAGTATATAGATAGCAGATATAACTCTCACTTTTTAAATGGAAACTATGAGAAAAAAGGTGTTTTAACTGATGAGGATATAATGTTTATACAATGGCTAGACAGTTGTAAATTTTCTGGAGATGTTCAAGAGGAGATTGAAACAAGCAAGAAAAAAGCCTTTGATATTTATAAAAGAGTAAAAGAGGGTGAGATAAATGTTTAAGTTTGCATCACCATATTTTTTATTGTTAATACCTATTATAATCTATCTCTTTTTAAGAAAAAGAAGCAATTTAGGAATAACAGTTCCAGGGATAGAGCCTTTAAAAGCTTACAAAATAAAGAGTAAAAAATATCTTTTAGGTAAATATCTAATTCTTTTATCTCTGATTCTGATGTGTGTAGCATTAGCTCGACCACAGATGATATATGAAAATAGAGTTGTTAAGAAAAATGGAATTGATATAGCTATTTCATTAGATCTTTCACAATCTATGTTACAAGATGACTTTTCTCCAAATCGTTTAGAGAAAGCTAAGGAAGTTTTAGGAGAGTTTATTGATAAAAGAGGAAATGATAGATTATCATTGATTGTTTTTGGTGGAGATGCCTATACAAAAGTTCCTCTTACATTTGATCATAATGTTGTAAAAGAGATGGTTTCAAAATTAACAGTAGATGATATTACAAGTAACAACAGAACAGCTATTGGTATGGGAATTGGAGTTGCACTAAATAGACTAAAAAATTCAGAGGCTAAATCTAAGGTAATAATTTTATTAACAGATGGAGAGAATAACTCTGGTGAGATGAGTCCAAGTGCTGCTGCTGATATAGCTAAAGAGCTAGGAATAAAAATATATACTATTGGAATAGGAGCAAGGGAGATACAAATTCCTACACTCTTCGGTTATCAAACTGTAAAAAATAATGAGCTTGATGAAAATCTTCTGCAAAACATTGCTAAAACAACTGGTGGAGAGTATTTTAGAGCAGGAGATAGCAAGGAATTTAAAGAGATATTTAATAAGATAGATGAATTGGAAAAAACAAAGATAGATGGAAGAAGTTTTTATGATAAACAGGAGATGTTTGAAGAAATTTTAAAAATTTCTCTAATTCTGCTACTAATAGGAGTATTTTTCCAATATCTAATCTATATAATAATACCATAATTGTGAGGTGAGAAAATGGAATTTGGAAATCTTAATCTTTTAATATACTGTATAATTCCACTGCTTATACTCATTCTGATGATTATAGGTATGCAAAAAAGAAATAGAATATTAAGTATATTAAAAATGAAAAAATACAATTTTGTTCAAAGTTTAAAAATATTTTTAATCAGTTGTGGAGCTTTGTTAGTAGCTATCTCTCTACTTTCTCCACAAAAGCCTATTGATAGTGAAAATGTAGAAGTAAAGGGATTAAATATCTATGCTCTAATAGATACTTCACGTTCTATGATGGCAGAGGATGTTTATCCCAATAGACTTGAGGGAGCAAAAAGAACTCTTGAAAAACTGTTGCACAATTTAAAGGGAGATAGAATAGGTTTTATCCCATATTCAGATAGTGCATATATTCAAATGCCACTTACTGATGATTACTCAATAGGTAGCAACTATATTAATGCTCTTGATTCAAATTTAATTTCTGGTGGAGGAACTGAGCTTTATCAAGCATTGGAATTAGCTGAAAAATCTTTTAATGAGATTCAAAGTGAAAATAAGACTATTATTATACTTTCAGATGGTGGAGATTTTGATAAAAAATCTTTGGATTTTGTGAAAAAACATAAACTCAATGTCTATGCTATTGGAATAGGTACAGATGAGGGAAGTATCATTCCTGAGTATATTAATGGTAAAAAAGTTGGTTTTATTAAAGATGAAAATGGCTCTCCAGTAGTGAGCAAATTAAACTCAGATTTTATGAAAAAACTAGCTGAAAGTAGTGATGGAAAGTATTATGAAGTAAATAATTTAAAGGATAATACAATAGATTTTTTCAAAGATACAGCTAACCTTGAGAGAAAAAACCAAAGAAATGAAAATATGACTGTGTATAAAAAATATTTTCAAATACCTCTTGGAATAGGAATGTTGTTTATTCTTTTAGGTTATCTTTTAAGAGGAGGTGCGAAAGATGAAAAATAAGGTAATATCTATTTTGTTGCTTCTTCTTTCTCTCTTTGCTTTTGGCATCAACCTCAATAGTGCTAGAGCATACTATTATATCTCTAAAGGAAACTCTTTTTTTAAGAATGAAAACTTTGAAGAGGCTAGGAAAAACTATGAACTTTCTCTAAAATTAAAAGATAATCCCAATGTAAAAAAGAATATTATTAAGTCTTTTTATGAGGAGAAAAAATATAAAGAGGTTATTGAAAATGAAAGTGATGAGTTCTTTTTAAGAGGAAATTCCTATGCTTTTTTAGGTGATAATTTAATAAAAGAAAATCCAGAAGAAGCAAAGAAAAACTATAAATTAGCTTTGGAAGAGTATAAAAAAGCTATGAAACAATCTGATGATATAAATATTAAAAAGAATTATGAGATTGTTTTAAAGAAGATTGAAGATTTAGAAAAAGAGCAACAACAAAATCAAGACAATCAAAATAAACAAGATAATCAACAGGAAAATAAAGATAAGAATCAACAAAATCAAAATAATCAAAACCAAGATAAGAATAATCAAAATGATCAACAACAAAAAAATAATGATAGTAATAACCAAGATCAAAAGGATAACTCACAAGATAATAAACAACAAAATGACAAGCAAAATAATTCTGATAATAATAATCAGAAAGATAAGAACAATCAACATCAACAAAATAACCAAAATAATAATCAACAGAATAAACAAGATCAACAAAACAATGATCAGCAACAAAATAATCAAAATGGTAATGATCAACAAGATAAAAATCAACAAAATAATAGTGGAGAAAACCAAGAAAATAACAATCAACTACAAGATCAAAAAGATAAAAATCAAAGTGGAGGAGCTTCCACAGGTGATATAAAAGACTCTAAAGAGGACATTAAAAAGAATGAAATTGGAGTTATCTTAAAAAGACTTGAAGGTAATGAAAAACAATCATTTAAAAATAATGAGAGAGTTATGAATATTGAAACTGGAAATTCTAATAACAAATGGTAAATATGAGGTGAAAATATGAAAAAAATAGTAAGTCTACTTCTATTTTTATTGATAAGTGTTCTTACATTTACAGAGGCAACCTTAGATGTAAATAATACAAATCCAAGGGTAAATGAGCCTATTGCTTTAAATGTAAAGTTTACCAACAGTGAAAAAGAGGACTATACCATTGAAGGACTTAATAATTTTAAAGTGCTTTCAAAAGGTGTACAAAGAAGTTATACTATAATAAATGGTAAAAAATCATCAACTATATTGGATAAGTATACCCTTCTTCCAATTAAAGAGGGGACTTTTACTCTACAATTAAAAGGAGAAAAGGAAGTTTCTAATCCTTTGGAAATAATTGTTTCAAAAGAGGCAAAAGTTACTAATGTTAATATATCAGATAAGATTAGTTTAAAAACAGAACCTAAAAATAATCAAGAGTACTACTTTGGGGAGAAAATTCCCTTTGAAGAGAAACTTCTTACAACTGTACCTATAAGTGATCTAAAATATATTGATCCCCCTGTTTTTAATAATTTTTCTGTAAAAGAGGTTTTTCCTACTGAACAAAATAGGAGATACCCAGAAAAAACTTTTACAACTCCACAAGGTAAACAAGGGTTAGAATTGACTTTACAACAAAGTATTTTACAACCTAACTCTTCTGGAGAGAAAACTATAAAAAGTGCTCATATAGCAGTTGTTGAAAGCAACAATAATGATATGTGGTACTATGGAAATCAACCTGTTGTATATTTAGGTGGAGAGGAGATTAAATTAAATATTCTTCCACTACCTACAAATCAACCAACAGGATTTCAAAATGTAGTTGGAAAATTAAAAGGTGAATTTAATTGGAATAGAGATGAAGTAAATTTAGGAGAGTCTATTTTACTTACTTTAAAACTTTATGGAGATGTAAACTTAGATACTTTAGAAAAGATTATTCCCTATGATATAGCAGGATTTAATATTTTTGAAAGTGTAAAAAGTAGTAGTGAAAAGATTATAAATGGAAAATATTACAGTGAAAAAACTTTTGAAATAGCTTTTATTCCTAGAACTAATAGTGAAAAAACTATTCCAGAGATTAAAATACCATATTTTGATACAGAAAGTAAAAGCTATAAATATTTTACAGTTCCTAGTAAAAATTTTAAAGTTTTAGGTGGGGTACAAAGTGAAAATACTACAAGTAATATTCAAACTATTCAACAACAAGCTACCTCTACAAAGTTAAATACTACTAAGGAAGAGCCCAAACAACAAAAACTAGATAAAGTGGAGATCAGTAATATTCCTGCTATCTCTGAAGAAGTTTTAGAGTCAGAAGATCATAAGCATTTAGCAAGAATTTATGGTATAATAATTGGTGAAGGAGTTATTATACTAATTTTACTGCTTTTACTTTTAAGAAAAAAAGTAGAAAAGAAAGGTATAAAATATGACTTTAGATCTATGAAAAGAGCAAAAGATGATTTAGAATTTTATGATCTTTATTGTAATTTAATGAAGGAAGTATTTAATTTTAGCCCTAAGGTTCATCTTGAAGATAGACTTGTTAAAAGTGGAGCTAGCAATGCAATTGTTCAATTAAATAGAGATATTGAGGAGAAAATCTATAATCTTGAGCCTTTAGATAGAAAAGAGATTATTAAAATTTTGAAAAAGGAGATTAAATAGTGGGAGCAAATTATTTAGTTATGGATATCAATATAGCTTACAGTATGATTAATATGAAACTGAGAGATTTTTACTCTTCCCTTGATGATTTTTGTGAGGGAGAAGAGGTAGAGAAAGATGATCTTTTAGCTCGTTTTAATGATAATGGTTATATCTATAACGATAAAACAAATCAATTTATCTACAAATAGTTAAAAAAGTTATAGGCTGTTAGAAATTAGCAGTTTATAACTTTTTTTATTTTTTAGATAAAAATATAGACTGAACAATAAAATTGTGCTATGAATATATTAGGGATAAATATTTAATTTGGAGGTATGTATGAAAAAATTAATATTTCTTTTACTTTCTTTTATATTTATGGCATGTGGGAATGAAACAAAAGAGGAGAGTAAAAGCGTAGGGGACACAAAGAAAGTAGTAACAGTAGCACAAGCTACAAAACCTAAAACACTTGATCCACCTTTAGCAAATCAAGTAGATTCAATGAGAGTGGCAAGACAGATATTTAATACTCTTTTAGCAGTTGATGACAATGGGGAGCTTATACCAGAGGTTGCTGAGAAATGGGAGTTTGAAAATCCTAAATCTATCCTGTTTACTATTAGAAAAGGGATAAAGTTTCATAATGGAGCTGAACTTACAGTGGAAGATGTTGCCTTTTCTGTTGAAAGAATGAGAGAAAAAGCTGGAACTCGTATCTTACTTGAAAAAATAAGTGGGGTAGAGATAGTTGATGATTCTCATGTAAGAATACTTCTTTCAAGTGAGTTTTCACCAGTATTGTATAATTTAACTTTATCACTATGTGGAATTATAAATAAAGAGGACACTTTAAAAAGAGGAGAGAGTGAAATCGCTGTTAAACCTAATGGAACAGGACCTTTTAAATTAACTTACTGGAACAGTGGAGATATTTTAAAATTTGAACCCTTTGAAGAGAGCTTTATGGGGAAACCTAATATTGATGAGCTTGTATTTAAAGTAATTCCAGAGGGAAATAATAGATTGATAGCTTTAGAAACTGGAGAAGTAGATATAGCATATAACTTAAACCCTTCAGATGCAAAATTTGTAGAGGAGAATAAAGATCTAGTTCTTGTAAATAAACCTTCAATGAGAACTGAATATCTTGGATTTAATTTAGAGAAAGAACCTTTTAATCAAAAAGAGTTTAGACAAGCTGTAAATATGGTGCTAGATAGAAAGGGAGTTTTAGCAGCTGTATATGACAATGCAGGAGAGCCAGCAACATCTATGGTTAGTCCTAATATGATAGGAGGTAAACCAACTGGAGATATCACTTTAAAACCTGAAAAGGCAAAAGAGATAATAGCTAATTTAAAAAATATTCCTTCTAAAATGAGAATAATGACAGATGCTACACCTACAAATATTCAAACAGCTCAAATTATTCAAGCAAATCTTAAAGAGTTAGGAATTGATCTAGCTATTGAATCTGTTGAGTGGGGTACTTATCTTGAAAAAAGTGCTTTAGGAGAGCATGAACTTATACTTGGAGGTTGGTTTCCAGGAACAAATGATTCAGATATAGTTTTATATCCACTATATCACACTAATGCTAGGGGAGCTGCTGGAAACAGAAGTTTTTATAGCAATCCTGAATATGATAAATTAGCTGAACAAGGAAGAATGGAAACAGATATTGAGAAGAGAGCTGAAATATATAGAGAGGCACAAGCTATTCTTGAAGAGGATCTACCTATTATTCCTATTCTTAGAAAAAATGAGTTAATAGGAATGAGAAAAAATATTTCTGGCTTTATTTTTAGACCAAATGGACACCATGTTCTTACTAAGATTGAAAAAAATTAGTTTAAAAAGAGAGTAAAATTTATAAAAAATACTTTTAATTTTTGGTAATTTATGGTAGAATAAGTATGGTCCATTGTACAAGAAAAGGTGTCTCTTTTGTAGCTTAACTTAAACAAATTAAAATTACTTCTTGTCAATAACAGGTTGACATTTTGTTTAATTTATGATATCATCTTATGGAAAAATAATTAATTTATTTGAAAATAATTGGAGGTTTTTAATTTGGCACATTCAAGATCAGCTAAAAAGAGAGTTTTAGTAGCAGAAAGAAACAGAGAAAGAAATCAAGCAGTAAAATCTAGAGTTAAAACTATGACTAAAAAAGTTTTAACAACTGTAGATACTAAAGATGTAGAAGCAGCAAAAGCAGCTCTATCAGTAGCTTACAAAGAATTAGATAAAGCAGTAAGCAAAGGAATCATGAAGAAAAATACAGCATCTAGAAAGAAAGCAAGATTAGCTGCTAAAGTAAACGCACTATAATTTTTCTTAGTATGTGAGAGGATATCCTGTATTGGATATCCTTTTTTCTTTATATAAAAATTTAAAAGGAGAAGAGGAAAGATGATAAAATTAATAGCTTTAGATGTAGATGGTACACTATCAGATGGGAAAATATATACTGATGATAAAGATAATAATTTAAAAGCCTTTGATGTAAAAGATGGGTTTGCAATAGCTCAATGGATAAAAGAGGGAGGAATAGTTGCAATAATTACTGGAAAATCTTCTAATATTGTACAGAGAAGAGCAGATGAGTTAGGGATTCAAGAGGTAGCTCAAGGGATATCAAATAAGGTTCAAGAGATGGAAAAGTTAATAGCTAAATTGGGTATAACTTTAGATGAAGTAGCTTATATGGGAGATGACATCAATGATCTTGGTGTAATGAGAATGGTAAAGATTGCAGCAGCTCCTAAAAACAGTGCAACTGAAGTTTTAGAAAGAGTTGATTTTATCTCTAATAAAAATGGTGGAGATGGAGCAGTAAGAGAGTTTATTGAATTTCTAATGAAAGAAAATGGAACTTGGGAAAATGTAATAAATAGATTTTTAAATCAAAAATAGTAAAATTAAAAATCGCTGAAATTATATAAAAGTATCGTTAAAGGAGGTAAAATTTTATCTCCTTTTTTTATTTAAAAAATAGTTCGTTACTTCGTAACTATTATTAT
>UQQO01000097.1 GCA_900543175.1 uncultured Fusobacterium sp. | reverse complement strand
TTCGTATTTAGTACACTGTTCTGTATTTAAACTTTAAAAAGTTAAATAATATAAGCCTTGTATTTTTTTTCAGTTAATGTATAATATTCTTAGTAACAAAGTTTAAGGGAAAGGATAAAAATGAAGAGTTTAAAGGAAAAAGTTTATGAAATTTTAAAAGAGATGATAATCTCTGGTAAATTAAAATATAATGAGAGAATTGAAGAGGATGCTCTAGCTACATCTTTAGAAGTGAGCAGAACTCCTGTGAGAGAGGCTATAAATAAATTGGAGCAAGAGGGATGGATAAACATAATTCCAAGAAGGGGAATGTTTGTAAGTAATGTTTCTCTAAAGGAGATAAACGATATCTTTCAAGTTCGTTTAAATTTAGAGCCTATTATTTTACAAATGGGATTTTCTAATATTCCATTAAATGAATGTCAAAGATTAAAAAGAGAGTTTGAAAGTTTCTTAGATAAAGAACTTACTAAGGATGAGGCAAAGACATTAGATGAATTGGATAACACTTTACATCTTTTAATTTTAAAAAGTTGTAATAATAATTTTATAGAAAAAATGATGGAAAATGTCTATGAGCACAATATGAGATTGAGAAATCAAAGTGTACAATCTAATGATAGAAGAAATGAGGCTACTAAGGAGCATATCAATTTAATTGATTCTATTCTTGATGGAGATTTAGATAAGGCTTTAGAGTTGATAAAATATCACAATATTAAAGCTAAAGAGGGATTTTTTAATAGTTTATAGGAATAGCACCTTTAATCTTAGAGTATTAAGATTGAAGGTGTTTTTTTCTTAAAAGAAAGTGCAATTATATGGTATAATCTATATATAAACTCAATTCTAGCCTAAGGGGGAAAATCATGGAAGTTAAAGATTTTGTTATAAAAAAATTAAATAGTGATCCTGATTTTAAAGCTAAATATGAAGATGCTAAAAATAAAAAAAGTATAGAAGCAATGGAATATGCAATACACTCCAATGAAATTTCTGGAAATTTTTCTACTGAGGAAGATATGGAAACCCTTTTTAAAGTTGCTTTTGATGAGCTTTCTACTGAGGAATTTTTAAATAAAATTTTGAATGTAAAAAAAATCTATAAATAAAAATTATATTAATCTATGGAGGAAAATATGAGTACTGTTGCTATAGCTTGTAGTTCATTAACAAAAGAGATTTTAAATGTTCAAAAAAAATTAGGTACAAATTATCCTGTATATTATTTAGATAGAAAACTTCATGCAAATCCTGCTGAAATGCGTCAAGAGATAATAAAAACTCTTAATAATCTTGACAATGAGGTTGACACAATTTTAGTAGTGATGGGGTTTTGTGGTGGTTCATGGGAAAATATTAAGATAGATAAAAAAATTGTAATTCCACATGTTGATGATTGTATATCTCTCTTACTTCATACTGATGATACTCCAAAAATAAATCTAAAAGAACAGGGACATTTTTACTATAGAGAATTAAATAATAAAAATAACTCTTTAGAGGCTATGAAAGAAAATCTTTGTAAAAAGCTTGGAGAAAATAAGGGAGAAGAGCTATTTAAAAAATGGTTTTCATCTATTAAAAATCTTGATATTATTGATACTGGAATATATGATAGCTATGATAAAAATCATTTGGAACAAGTGCATAGAGATTCTGAACTTATCAATGCTCAAGTTAAACATGTAAAAGGAAGTAGTATTATTATTGAAAAACTTTTTTCTAAAAAATGGGACAATCAATTCCTTATTCTTGAAAAAGGAAAAATACTATTAAAAGATGATTTTATTGAATAATTTAATCAAAAAACTCCAGCAAATACACTGGAGTTTTTATCTATCAACTATTTAGTAAATCTAGCATTTCCCCAAGTTCCATGGTCATAGTTATTATTACCATCACATTGATCAATTATAAGAGTAAGTTTTTTAGCTCCCTCAACATTGATATCAATCTCTTTAGCTCTTCCAGAACTTGCCATTTCACCACTGTTAAATACTTCTTTTCCATCTAATAGCACTCTAAATTGTGCTTTAGTTCTATATCCTATTACCTCTCTATCCATTCCAACATAAGATTTGAATCTCTTGAATCCTTTTCCTTTTAAGTTAATTACAACTTCAGAATCTGAATTTGCACAGATAGCTTTTTCAAAACGAACTTTGCTACCATCTTCTAATCTCAGATGTGGAACACTTCCAGAAACAGTAATATCTCTTTCAACTTTGTACATTCCTGAAGTTGCCTTTTCAAATGGAAGATCAGATGCATAAACTATATTGTGAGTTCCAAAATTAATTGTATACTCTTTTCTTAAAACTTCATTTAAAGCTTTATCTTTATGAGCTACAATAACTTTTGCTTTTCCATTTTCTACACTATTAGCTTGTTCTATGCTGACTATTACATCCTCTTTATTACCATATTCAACTTCAACTACTGGAGCTTGTTTCTCTGTTCCTGCTAAAAATTCAACTTTATAATCTGTTATATTTTTATCAAAATCTTTTAAAGATATTCCATTAACTTTGATATCTTTTATTAGATCGCCATCAATATTTCTCTTACTTATTTCCATAGGATTATCAGCTTTAGTTATTCCTTTTAGCTTAAATGAGTAAGTGTGAGCTTTTCCAGATTTTATTTGATATTGATCATGTGGAACTGCTCCCCAGCTGTCATCTCCACCTACTCCTTGTTGTTTTCCATTTATTCTAAGCACAACATTTTCAGTTGGAACCAACTCTACTGGATGTCTTTTTCCTGATGATAATTCTTCTGGAGTATAGTGAAGTGCATTAAATTCTATTGTATTATCTACACCACTTGCAAGAAGTCCCACACCATTTTTAGCAGTTAAAGTTACCCATCTAGTATCAACTCTATTTCCTGTTTCAGATGGATCAATATATGGGAAGAAGAAATCATCTACATTGGCACTATAAACACCAACATTGTATCCAGTTTTTCTATCTACATAGTTTTCTTCAGGTCCTCTTCCATACCAAGTAACTGTATCATATTTTTCTGGCATCTCCATCATCATTCCAAACTCTGGAATCTCTGGTAAATCTTTTGAAGTGTATAGAGTATTTGTAACTTTTACCTCTCCATTACCAAATACTACATATTGCAGATCTAATTGAGCTGGAGTTGTAGTTGGTATCTCAAGTTTCACATCAACTCTAACACCTTTGTCCTCTATCGGTGTAACAGATGTAGATACAACTTTTGCCTCTTTTCCTGCAAATTTCCAAGTTGCTAATCTTTCCTCTGCTCCATTTCCTTTGTCGTTGTCGTTTGGTGCTCTCCAATAGTTAGGAATCATAGGTTTTTCAATAAGTTCTTTTCCTTTAACTTTAAATGAATCTAAGCTTCCTTTCTCTTTACTGATAGTTACTTCAAAATTATCTCCTGTAACTACTAATTTATCACCTTTATCTGAATAAGAAAGTGATTTCATCTCATTTAATGATAGAACCTCTCCTTTGCTTTCAACTGGTAATCTAAATTGCTCCTTAGCAACTATATGCCCTTTCTTAGCCCATTTAGTATCTTCTTTTAATCTGAAAGCAACATTTAACCAATACTCTTCACCATTTTTACTTACAACATCTCCAAATGGAAGTTTAACAATTTTTGATTTGTTTGGAGCTAACTCAGTTACAAATACTCCTGAATTTATAATATCTCCATCTCTTCTCAATTCCCATACAGCTTCGTATTCATCTAGGTTAGTAAACATGTAGTTATTTTTTATGCTAAACTCTCCATTTTTCACATCTACATCTTTAAATTTAACATATTGATATACTTTCTTAACTTCCATTATCTCTGGTTGTGCAGTTCTATCTGTTGATACTAAACCATTAGCACAGAAATTGTGGTCTGTAAACTCTTCATCTCCCCAATCTCCACCATAAGCATAGAACATCTTTCCAGTTTTTTCATCTTTAGTTAAAATTCCTTGATTTACCCAGTCCCAAATATATCCACCATGGAAGATATCATATTTTTCAAATAGATCCCAATAATCTTGTAAGTTTCCTATACTATTTCCCATTCCATGAGCATATTCACACTCAATATATGGAACTTTATTTCTAGGGTCTGTTGCATAAGCTCTAGCTTCATCAATAGTTCTATACATTCTTGTGTAGATATCTCCAACCTCTCTTTGTGGCTCATAGTGAATAAGTCTAGTTGGATCATTTTTTCTTACCCATTCAGCAGCTTTTACAAAGTTATCCCCTTTGTCAGATTCATTTCCTAGTGACCATGCAAAGATTGAAACCTCATTTTTAGATCTCTCTAACATTCCAGCTTGTCTATCAATTACAGCTTTTGTCCACTCTGGTCTACTTTGAGGAATCTCATCTAATCTTCCATGTGTTTCTAAGTTTGCCTCATCTAATACTAACAATCCATACTCATTACATAGATCATACCATCTAGGATCATTAGGGTAGTGAGATGATCTTACAGTGTTGATATTGTGTTGTTTCATAAGTTCAATATCTTTTATCATAGTTTCTTCAGATAGAGTTCTTGCATTTACAGGGTCAAATTCATGTCTATTTACCCCTTTCATCATGAATTTTTCTCCATTTAATAGGATTCTTCCATTTTTTACCTCTATCTTCTTAAATCCTATTTTATTACTAATAGTTTCTATTACTTTTCCACTTTCATCTTCTAAAGCTATCACTAAAGTATATAAGTTAGGAGTTTCTGAAGACCATTTTTTAGGATTCTTAACATCTGCTGAGAAGTTTACAACTCCATCTTTTATATCTGTCATGTTGATACTTTGTTTTTCATTAACTATAATATTGTTATTTTCATCATATAGTATAGCATTTACCTTGTAGTTTCCTGCTACATCTTCATATTTTGTAACATCTACCTCTATATTTAATTTTGAATCTTTATAATCTTTGTCTAAATCTGTTACAACAGTATAATCTCTCAAATGCACTTTTGGTGTTGAGTACACAAATACATCTCTAAAAATTCCACTTAATTTAATCATATCTTGAGATTCAAGCCAACTTCCATCGCTCCATCTGTACACTTTTACAGAGATCTCATTCTTTCCAGCTTTTAAATATGGTGTAATATTAAAATCATGTCCTACAAAGCTATCTTCACTATACCCTGCATATTGTCCATTTACATATAGATAGTAAGCTGATTCTACCCCTTGGAAAGAGATAAATACCTCTCTTCCATTCCAATCTTTAGGTAGTTCCATCTCTCTTTTATAGTATCCTATTGGATTGTAATCTTTAGGAGTGTCTGGGTGATTTATTGCTGTTTTTTGATATTCCCATGGATATGCTGTGTCATTATATCTTGGTTGATCATATCCGTGAAGTTGCCAACTTGAAGGTACTGGAATTTTTTTCCATTTAGAATCATCAAAATCTTCCTTATAGAAATCTTTTATATCTTTGTCTGGATGATCAACTAATTTAAATTTCCATTCCCCATTTAAACTCAAAAAGTTTTTAGAGTTTTTGTAATCTGAATAATTAGGATTTTTTAATGCCTCTTCTATGGTATTAAATGACATCATAGTGCTGTGCATTCTCTCTCTTTTATCTGCAAATGTCTCTGGATTCCCTGTCCAAAAAGGATTGTCAAGTGAAGCTACTGCTGTTTCGTTGCTTCTATTTCCTGTTGCATGGTTTGATCCGTCAAGCTCATTTGCTACTGCAATACAACTTAATAAAAAAAATGGTAATAATTTTGTTACTTTCTTCATGTCTTCCCTCCAATTTTTTATAAAATTATACTTGTAATATTATACTGTTTGTTTTATATTAACATTAATAATCTTAGTTGTCAAACTTTTTATTCTATTTTAGTTCATAAAATATTTGTAAAATTACATTTTCAAAACACATTGAAATAAAAATAATTTATCATGTACTTTTTATATAGGTTACTGTTTTGGAGTTAAAAATAAAGTTAGTTTTATTTTTTCTAAAAAATTATTGACAAAATAATATGATTATGATATTATAATTTTTGTCCATGGGGATATAGCTCAGTTTGGGAGAGCGACGCACTTGCACTGCGTAGGTCAGCGGTTCGATCCCGCTTATCTCCACCAATATGAAAATTATGCCACTCTTAAAGGGTGGCTTTTTTATTGTCTAATTACCCCCTTATATACTTAAATCTAAAAAAAAGCTTATTTTCTTAAAATTATGGTATAATAGTAATAAGAAGCAATTTGAAGGGCTAGTGTGGTTATAAGATAACATAGGAAAACAATATGTAAATGCTCTTGTTGATTACTCGATAGAGTTAGAGTATCAGATTATAGCTGAAAAATTAAATAAGAAAATAACTAACAATGATAGAGAGAAAATTAAAAAATTAGAAACGCAGCTGTGAAAGTATTTGATAAACTTCAAGAGGAAGTAAATAATACAACTGATTAATAATTTGAAGAAAGAAGCTGTTGCAAAGTGGCGATTTTTAGTCGTTACCTTGCTCAGCTCTTTTTCTTTTTTGGAATTACTCCTCTATAACTTTTATATTACTATTATTTTATAAATTCAACTAAAATAAAAAGGCACTCTTTTTCAAGAGTACCCTCATATAACAAATATTTAAACTATTTGTCTAGTTCATTCCATTTAGCTTGACCTTCTTGATAAAGATCTCCACCATAGATATCATTGATAACTATTGCAGGGAAGTCTACAACTTCCATTCTTCTTAATGCCTCTGCTCCTAAATCTTCATAAGTTATGATTTCAGCTTTTTTAATAGATTTAGCTATAAGAGCTGCTGCTCCTCCAACTGCTGCAAAATATACAGCTTTTTCAGATGTTATAGCATCTCTAACCTCTTTAGATCTAGCTCCTTTACCTATCATTCCTTTTAATCCCTCTTTGATAAGTCTAGGTGCATAAGCGTCCATTCTATAACTTGTAGTAGGTCCTGCACTTCCAATAGGTCTTCCAGGTTTAGCAGGTGTTGGTCCTACATAGTAGATAACTTGTCCTTTTACATCGATTGGAAGTTCTTTTCCTTCATCTAATAATTTTACTAGTCTTGCATGTGCAGCATCTCTAGCAGTATAGATAACTCCAGTGATTTTTACTGTATCTCCAGCTTTTAATTTAGCTATATCTTCTTCTTTTAATGGTGTTGTGATATGATATTCCATTTATATTCCCTCCTAAAACTTATTTTCAATAACCTTTAATATCCTCAAATTATAGTTCTACTTCTTTGTGTCTAGCTGCATGGCAGTTAATGTTAATAGCAACAGGAAGAGCTGCTATATGGCATGGATAAGTTTCAACTTTAACAGCTAAAGCAGTAGTTCTTCCTCCAAGTCCTAAAGGTCCTACTCCAGTTTTGTTGATAAGTTCTAGTAATTCTTCTTCTAATTTAGCATTGATAGGGCTGCTGCTCTTGTCGTTAATATCTCTAAGTACAGCTTTTTTAGCTAGAATTGCAGATTTTTCAAAGTTTCCTCCGATTCCAACTCCTACTATAATTGGTGGGCAAGGGTTTCCTCCTGCATTTTTAATAGTTTCTACTACTAATTTTTTGATTCCTTCGATTCCGTCAGATGGTTTTAACATTCTTAAAGCACTCATGTTTTCAGAACCTCCACCTTTTGGAGCTACAACGATTTTTACTTTATCTGAACCTGGAACTAATGTAGTATGAATAACTGCTGGAGTGTTGTCTTTAGTATTTACTCTATCTAAAGGATCTTTAACAACTGATTTTCTTAAATATCCTTTTTCATATCCTCTTCTTACTCCTTCGTTGATAGCAGCATAGATATCTCCTGGTATTCTTACTTCTGTTCCAACTTCTAAGAATACTACTACTATTCCTGTATCTTGACACATAGGAACTTGTTCATTAGCAGCAATCTCATCGTTTTCAATGATTTGTCCTAAAATATTTTTTCCTACTTCTGATTCTTCTTTAGCATAAGCTTCTTTAATTTTGTCTAAAACTTCTTTTCCAATAAAGTAGTTTCCTTCGATACACATTCTTTCTACTTCATCAGTAACTCTTTGTAAATCTAATTCTTTCATTATATATCACCCTTCCTTTAGTATTTTAAAAGGTACAAATTTGTCTTTCTATAATAAGATAATACCACATTTCATACAATTATTGAATAGTTTTAGTGATAGAAATTTAAAATGTTTACTCAGTTTTACATTTATTTTATAAATGATAAATATATTGTAAAAATATAATTATATAGTTTTTCTCTAATTTTGATTATTAAAACTGTAATATATCTAACTAAGTTCATTTTTTCTTGTGTATCGTTAGGTTTAGACAAAGTACCTTTGAATTTAGCGATTATTAGCCAAGTTTAGTTATCTCTATTTCTTTTAAATATC
>UQQO01000096.1 GCA_900543175.1 uncultured Fusobacterium sp. | reverse complement strand
GATATAAAGAGTATATATATAATATTTGTAACATTGTAACAAAAAATACATATAAATAAATAAAATAGGTAAATTAGAGAGATTAGGTGTATATACGTGTAGCCTATGCGTACCTAATTAACCTGTTTAATAGTATATATAGGAAAACTTGTTACAATGTTACACTTTAAATTTTAGGAGAGAATTATGATAGAGAGAGAAAGAGATATAGAAAAATATTTAGTAAAACAGGTTAAAAAGCATGGTGGGATAGCTTATAAATTTACAAGTCCTGGTAATGCAGGAGTGCCAGATAGACTTGTTTTATTTCCAAGGGGTGTGGTGGCATTTGTGGAGCTTAAAGCCCCTGGGGGAAAAACATCAGCTATTCAAGATAGACAGATAGCAAGAATTAAAAAATTAGATTTTAATGTACATATTTTAGATTCCTATTGGGAAGTAGATAGTTTTATAACAGAAATCCTAGATGCAGTATTATAAAGTGAAGGGAGATACAGATGAGATTTATACCACATGAATATCAAAAATATTGTATAAACAGAATGATATCAGATGATAAATTGGGGCTTATGTTAGATATGGGACTTGGAAAAACAGTTATAACCTTATCAGCTATAGCAGATTTAAAATATAACAGATTTGAAGTAAATAAGATTTTAGTAATAGCCCCTAAAAAAGTTGCTGAAGCTACTTGGAGTAAAGAAGCAGAAAAATGGGATCATTTGAAACTCCTTAGAATAGTTCCTGTTTTAGGAAGCAGCCAAAAAAGAATAAAAGCTTTAAATACCCCTGGGGACATCTATGTTATAAATAGAGAGAATGTAGTTTGGTTAGTAGAATATACAAGAAATCATTGGCCATTTGATATGGTTGTAATAGATGAGTTTAGTAGTTTTAAATCACATCAAGCTAAAAGATTTAAAGCTTTAAGTTGGGTAAGAAAACATATTCAAAGAATAGTAGGACTTACAGGAACACCAACACCAAATGGATTAATAGATCTTTGGGCACAAATATATTTACTAGATCAAGGAGAGAGATTAGGAAAGTACATAAGCCATTATAGAGAAAGATATTTTAATCCTGGGCAGAGAGATAGAAATACTATATTTAATTATGAATTAAAAGAGGGGGCAGCAGATAGTATTCAACAAAAAATATCTGACATTTGTATCAGTATGAAGGCAGAGGATTATCTACAGCTTCCAGATGTTACTTTTAATGATATCCCTATAGTCTTAGATAATAAATCTAAGAAGGAATATGATGAATTAGAAAGAGAAATGATCTTGGAGTTAGAGGATAAAATAATAGATGTAACTTCAGCAGCAGCACTATCTAATAAACTTATGCAACTAGCAAATGGAGCTATATATGACGAAAAAAGAGAAGTACATGAAATTCATAATTGTAAAATAGAAGCTTTTATGGAGTTAATAGAACAACTTAATGGAAAATCTGCTTTGGTTTTTTATAACTTCCAACATGATTTGAGTAGATTACAAGAAGTCTTAAAGAAAACTAATTTAAAAGTTAGGCTTTTAAAAACAGTCCAGGATCAAGATGATTGGAATAGTGGAAAAATAGATATCCTTTTAACACATCCAGCTTCATCAGCTTATGGGCTTAATCTTCAAGAAGGTGGAAACCATGTTATTTGGTTTGGGCTTAATTGGAGTTTGGAACTATACCAACAAGCTAATAAAAGATTGCATAGACAGGGGCAAAAAGAAAAGGTAATTGTGCATCACCTTGTAGTACAAGATACAAGAGATGAAGATGTAAGAAGAGCATTAGATAGTAAAGGAAATGTACAAGATGCTTTATTAGAAAGTTTAAAAGTAAGAATTGAAAGAGTTAAGGGGGTAAGAAAATGAAAACTTTAAATAAAATAGAACTTAAAAAAATATATACCTTAGCATCAGATATAGTAAAAAATTGCAAAAATGAAAAGTACCAATATATTTATTTAGATCCTACTGCTGCTAGAGCTACAGATGAATACAGATTGGGAGCCTACAAAGGGTATTTCTTTGAAAAGAAAATAGCTATTCCATATGAAGTTATAAAAGTTGTTAAAAGTGTAAATCCTGTTAAGGTAGATATAGATTTGAAAGAGAATAAAATAGAATTAAAGTTGATTGATAAAAATGATAGCGAGATATTTACAATTGCTTTTAATGAACCTAATATAATACTTCCAATATTTAATTTAATTGAACAACAACTAAATGACTATATTGATTGTATGGAGTTTGGAGTTCAAGATCTTAAAAGAGCTTTAGAAACAAATGCAGTTTATTCAAATGAGTGTATCTTTGATTTAATGGATTCTGAAACAAAATTAATATCTGTAAAAAATGATAATGATAAAATTTTACATACAACTTACATTAAAGGAGTAAAGAAAACAAGACCTTTTAAAATTGTTTTGAATCCTAATTTTATATTAGATTATCTTAAAAAATGTACTAAGAGTTTAAATGTAAAAATAGAATTTAGAAATTCCAGTTGCTTTATACATATGAAAGAGTATATGGATGCTTATAGATGTATTATCATGCCAATAGCATTAAGAGAGGTAGAAAATGACTAAAAAACAATACTTAAAGCAGGGACTAAAATTAAAGAGAGAGTTGGATCATGATAATGACATGTTAAGAGAACTGAAAAAAAGTTTGGATATGATTCAAGCAGTTAGATTGAAAGAAAGAGTTCAAGGTGGGCCTTTAAAAGATGATAGTGGACTAGTTGAAAAAATGAATAAAATAGTTGAACTTGAAAATAAAATCAGATCAGAAATACTGAAGATAGAAGATTTTAGAATAGAGTTATCAAAAAAGATAAATAGTATTAAGGACAGTGATGAAAAAATATTACTAGAAAGTAGATATTTTTTATTTATGCCTTGGGAGAAAATAGCAGATAAATTGTGTTATTCTTTGAGTCACACTTATAAACTTCATGGTAGAGCTTTAGAAAATTTTGAATTTTGTGAAAATGATAGTAAATGATAGTAAAAAATTTGATATAATGTAAAATATAAAAATGATATCTACAAGGGGCTGACTTTGAGCAGTTCCTTTTTTTTATAAGGGGGGTGAGTCTATGGCAAAGTCTAAGTGGGAAACTCATGTAAAAGATAGATTAATTGAAGTTGAAGGTTGGGCTAGAGATGGGCTCACTGATGAACAGATAGCAAAGAATTTAGGTATTGCATATTCAACTTTAAGAGAGTATAGAGAAAAGTATTCGGCACTTTCGGCAGCCCTAAAAAGAGGAAAAGAAGTTGTAGACAGAGAAGTTGAAAATGCTTTATTAAAAAGAGCATTAGGTTATAACTATGTGGAAGAAACTACTGAAGAGTTACCAAATGGGACTACTAAGTCTAAAACTGTAATTAAACATATTTCTGGAGATACCACAGCACAGATCTTTTGGTTGAAAAATAGAAAACCTGATGTTTGGAGAGATAAAACAGCTATAGAGCATAGTGGAGAAATTAAAGGTGATAATCCTTTCTCTAATTTAACTACTGAAGAACTAAAGAAGGTGATCTTTGGTGATAAATAGAGAGGAAATAATAAAACAAGCTAAATTAGAACTTGCTAGACGTGAGTTCTTTTTTTATTGCCATTTAAGAGCTGGAGACTTTTATAAATATGACAGACCTTTTCTCCTAAACCTTTGCAATGATTTACAAGAGTTTGTAGAGGGAGAAGAGGAAGTATTAATACTAAATCTTCCGCCTCGCCACGGAAAGAGTCGTACAGTAGGTTTATTAGTAGAATGGCTGCTTGGTAAAGATATCAATACTAAGATAATGACAGGATCATATAATGAAACTCTATCAACTATGTTTTCTAAGAATGTAAGAAACACTATCCAAGAGGCAAAAGCTGATAAAGATAAAATTATATATAATGATATTTTTCCAAATACTCATATAAAACAAGGTGATGGTGCAATGAATCTGTGGAGTTTAGAAGGTGGATATAATAACTACCTTGCCACTTCTCCTGGGGGAACTGCTACTGGATTTGGTTGTAGTTTGCTTATAATAGATGACCTTATAAAAAATAGTGAAGAGGCTTTTAATGAGAATACCCTTGAAAAGCAATGGGATTGGTTCACACAAACAATGCTCTCAAGACTTGAAGAGGGTGGGAAAACTATTATTATTATGACTAGATGGGCAAGTGGAGATCTTGCAGGAAGAGCTTTGGAACACTATAAGGAAGAGGGTAAAAAAGTTAAGCATATTATTATGAAAGCTCTTCAAGATGATGGGACTATGTTATGTGATGAGATATTGAGTTTAAAATCATATAAATCTAAGATTAGGGCTATGGGACCAGAGATAGCAAGTGCAAACTATCAGCAAGAACCTATTGACCTTAAAGGAAGATTATATACAAATATAAAAACATACGACAGTATTCCTGTGGACAGCACAGGGAAACCTCTTTTTACTGCTATAAAAAACTATACAGATACAGCAGATACAGGAGAAGATTATTTGTGTTCTATTTGCTATGGAGTATACAACAAAGAGGCATATGTAATGGACCTGATTTACACCAAAGATCCTATGGAAGTTACAGAACCAGCAGTGGCTAAAATGTTACTAGCAAATAATGTTAATGTAGCTGATATTGAATCTAATAATGGTGGAAGAGGATTTGCAAGAGCTGTAGAAAGAGAGTTAAGAGAACTTGGAAGTAATAGAACTAGAGTAGATTGGTTTCATCAGTCAGCAAATAAAGTTGCTCGTATTCTTTCAAATTCAACTTGGGTTATGGATCATATTTATTTCCCTATGAACTGGCAAGATAGATGGTCTGAATTTGCTAAAGCTATTTTAACTTATCAGAAAGAAGGAAAAAATAAACATGATGATGGACCAGATTGTTTAACTGGAGTAGCTGAAAAGTGTGGAAAAGATTCAGTATTTAGTTTTGATTAATGAGGAGGTGAGGCAGTGTTTAAATGGATTAGAAATAAACTATATAGAGACAGAACAGAGATACCAGACAAAAAGGATATTAGATACTTAGAATATATAGTAGAACAATTCCTGCATAGTAAGAAAAGGCTAGACATGATAACTGGAGAAAGATATTATCTAGGGCAACATGATATACTTTGGGCTAAAAGAGAAGTTATAGGAGAAGGCGGAAGACTAGAAACAGTAGATAATCTTCCAAATAACAAAAGAGTAGACAATCAATATGAAAAGCTAGTAGATCAAAAGGTAAATTACTTGCTAGGGAAGCCTATTACTTTCAAGACTGAGAACACATTATATCAAGAGCAACTAGAAAAAATATTTGATTTAGAGTTTCAAAAGATATTTAAAAATGTTGCTGAAGATGCTATGAATGGCGGAATAGCTTGGTTATATCCCTATTATAATGAGAATGGAGATTTTTTATTTAAAAGATTTGAACCTTGTCAGATTTTACCTATTTGGAAGGATGAGGGACATACTGAGCTTGACTTTGCTATTAGAATCTATACAGTTCAAAGATGGACAGGTTCAATGCTAGAAGATGTTGAGGTAGTAGATGTTTATAGTCTAGCTGGAATAGATAGATATAAATATTCGTGGGGTTCTTTAAAATATGAAGGGCATTATAACTATTTTAATATAGGAGAAGAGCAATTTAACTGGGATAGACTTCCAATTATTCCTTTTAAATATAACTTGCTTGAAAAACCTTTGATTTTAAGAGTTAAGAATCTACAAGATGGAATTAATAAAGCTATTTCTAACTTTGAAAATAATTTAGATGAAAATCCTAGAAACTGCATCTTAATTTTAAAAAATTATGATGGACAAGGTGGTCCAGAATTTAGAAAAAATTTAACCACTTATGGTTTTGTAAAAGTTAGAGATGATGGTGGAGTTGAAAAACTTACTGTTGAACTTAACTCAGAGAATTACAAGGATATAATTAAGATTTTTAAAGATGCTTTAATTGAAAATGGTAGAGGGTTTAATGCTAAAGATGATAGGTTAGGAAATAACCCTAATGAAATGAATATTCAATCTATGTATGCAGATATTGATTTAGATGCAAGTGGAATGGAAGTGGAGTTCCGTAGTGGACTAAATAAATTATTGAACTTTGTTAATGCTCATATTAGCCATTTAGGACTAGGGGACTTTGAAAATGAAAAAATAGAAATTATATTCAATAAAGATATTCTAGTTAATGAAAGTCAAACGATTGATAATTGTGCTAAAAGTTTAGGTATTCTATCTGATGAAACTATTATTTCTCAGCATCCTTGGGTTAAAGATCCTCTGGAAGAGATAAAAAAGATTAAGAAGCAAAAAGATGAAGAAACAGAAGAGTATGACAGAGCTTTTAAAAATAGAAATGGCTCTGGTGGTATAGATGAAGAAGAGTAGTTATTGGCAAGATAGATTTATCAAAGAGGAGCAAAGGAGAAATAAAGATACTAGAGCTTACATAAAGCGAATAGAAGAACAATATAATATAGCTTTGAGGAATATAGAAAAAGATATAAACAATTGGTATATGAGAATAGCTAAAAATAACAATATTAGTCTTTTAGAAGCTAAAAAATTATTATCAAAGAAAGAACTTGCAGAATTCAAATGGGGAATAAATGAGTATATAAAAGCTGGAGAAACTAATTCTATTTCTCCTATTTGGGTTAAAGAGCTAGAAAATGCTTCAGCTAGAGTTCATATTTCAAGACTTGAGGCTCTTAAAATCCAAATTCAAAATCAGGTAGAGACTTTGTATGGAACTAGAGATAAAGAAATGCAAGATTATTTAATTAGAACATATGGAGATACTTATTATCATGCAGCTTATGAAATTCAAAAAGGAATAGGTTTAGGGAGTTCAGTTTATAGTTTAGATACTAATAAAGTTAATCAGATTATACATAAACCTTGGGCAGTTGATGGTAAAAACTTTTCTGAAAGAATCTGGGAAGATAAAAATAAACTTATAAATACTCTCCACAATGGACTTACTCAGAGTTTTATTAGAGGAAGTTCTCCATACCAAATAGTTTCAGATATAGCTAAAGAATTCAATGTAAGAAAATCAGTAGCTGGAAGATTAGTAATGACTGAATCAGCAGCCTATGCAGCTAAGGCTCAAGAGAAATGTTATAGAGATTTAGGTGTAGATCAATATGAGATTGTAGCAACTTTAGATACCCATACATCTCCAATATGCCAAGAGATGGATGGAAAAGTTTTTAGTATAAAAGAATATGAAGTTGGGGTAACTGCTAATCCTTTTCACCCTAATTGCAGAACTGTAACAGCTCCATATTTTGCTGATGATACTAAATCAATGAGAGCTATGAGAAATAAAGAGGGTAAAATTGAATATGTACCAGCTGATATGAAGTATAAAGAGTGGTTTAATAAATATGTGAAAGATAATAAACTTACTTTTGAAGAAGAGAAAGCAATAATGGATTATAAAAGTCCTAAAATGTATGTTCTTAATGATAAATTAAGACAAGAATTTGAACTTAATGAAGAGGAAAAAGAATGGGTTAAAAATTTAGATAGTGCCTTAAAGAAAATGCCTTATTATAAAGGTAAAGTTATCAGAAGTATTGATTTAAAAGAAAATGAATTAAATGATTTTTTAGAAAATTATAGCCCAGAGAAAAAATTTGTAACATTCCCAGCATATACATCGACTTCAAAAGGTGAAATATATAATCCAGAAAGTATTGTAAGATTATATATAACTTCAACAAAAGGCAGGGATATTAGTAATTTTGGTTTAAAAGAAGATGAAGTTATATATGAAAGAGGTTGTAAATTTAAAATTTTAGATATATACTTGGATGAAGAACAAAAAATATGTATTCATTTGGAGGAAGTAGATGGATAAAAAGGAATATAAAATTGGTAAAGATCCTGGAATAGAATGGTGGAAAAAAAGAAAACATTATGAAGGACATATTAGTGAAATAACATTTGTGGAAGATGAAAATTATGTCCCTACACCTGAAAACTTTCAAGTTGCTAAAAATTGGCAAGATATAAGATTACATTTTGGAGCTATAACTAAAGAAGAATATGATGAAAAAATAAAAGAATTAAAAAAAGAACATGGAATAAAAGATTAGCACTTAGGCGACTAGGTGCTTTTTTAATGCAAAAATTAAGGAGGAAATTAGATGGGAACTAAAGAATTTTTAGAGTGGTGTACAGAAGAGGTTATAAGATATTTTAATTCAAGAGTTGATAAAACTGATAATAAAGTTTTAAAAGAAGATGATGTTTTTGTTGTTTGGAACTGTAAGACATTGCAAAATAATAAAGCTCTTTTTAGCACAACTGTTTCTGATGGGCTATATCTGTCTCTTATACACACTGACGCTGCCGACGAAGAGGATAGTGTAGATCTCGG
>UQQO01000095.1 GCA_900543175.1 uncultured Fusobacterium sp. | reverse complement strand
ACATAACACCATTTAGAGTAGACTCTAAGTCAAGAATTTTTTTATTATAAAATAAAAATTGCACCCTCCATCTTAGCTGTCTAAGATTTTAGGTGCAATAAATTTTATTAAACCTTATTAAAGTTTTTTAACTCTGCTAACTCCTCTTCTATGCTCTCAATATTTGCCTTCTCATCATTGATAGCCATAGCCATAAGAGTTCCCTCAACTATTGGAGCATCAGCAATTTTAACCTTTGCTCTATCATAGCTCTCATCAAGAAATTCCATAGCCATTTCACTATTTAAAATAGAACTTCCAATATCACAGAATATTAAAACTCCCTCATTAGTATAAGCTTTCTCAATAGCATCTTTTATTCTCATAGGATCTGAACCTAGGTTACCACCCTCAGTTCCACTACCATTGATCACAGGGAAATCATATTTTTTCATCTCATTACATAGCTCAATAACTTCGTGAGCTAACTTTTCACTATGTGAAACGACTACTATTCCTACCATTTTTTCACCTCTATTTATTTAACTCTTCACAGATAGTTTTGATTATTAAGTATGAAGAAACAGATCCAGGGTCAAGATGCCCTATACTTCTTTCACCTAAATAGCTTGCTCTACCTTTAGTGGCAATAATATCCTTTGTAGAGTTCATTCCAATTTCCCCTTGAGCTAAAGCATCTTTAAAAGCCTCTTTAATATCCTTTCCAGCTTCAACAGCAGATTTTAAAGCCTCATAAGCAGGGATTTGTGTATCTAGCATTGTCTTTTCTCCCTTAACTGCCTTACCTCTCATTTGAATACCCTTTATCATTTCGTCCCAAATAGCCACTATATCATTTGCATCTATCTCATCTTTTTTCTTTAGATAAGCAGTTGCTTTCATAAGAGCAGTTGCATACAATGCCCCTGATGCTCCTCCAACATTTGACATAAGTAGCATAGTCATCTTATTGAAGATATCAGCAGGTTTCATATCAGCCATTTTTGGTAGTTCAGCCTCAATCTTTTCAAAACCTCTAGCTAGGTTTACTCCGTGATCTCCATCTCCAATCTCTCTATCAAGATCAGTTAAATAATCTTTGTTTTCAATAATTGTATCACTTACTTTTTTAATTATTTCTAGTAATTCCATCTGTTATCCTCCTAAAATCTTTTGAAAGCTGGAGTGTCAGCTTTAGCTTTTAACATCTCTTTCATCTCATCATCTAGTTTAACAAGAGTGATTGAGAATCCTCCCATATCTAGTGAAGTCATATAGTTTCCAACTATTGTATCAAATACTTTTATATTTTTTGATGCAAGAACATCAGCAACTCTATTGTTGATTATAAATAGCTCAATCAATGTAGTTTCTCCAAGTCCATTTACTAAAACAGCAACTTCATCATTTTCAGATAGATTTGATTCAGCTAAAAGTTTATCCAATAAGTAATCTACATGAGCATCAGCATTTTGCATCTTTTCTCTATGAGTTCCAGGCTCTCCATGAATACCTAATCCAATTTCAACTTCATCTTCAGGTAATTCAAAACTCATTTTTCCAGTTGTAGGAACATAACAAGGTTTTAGTGACATTCCCATAGTTTTAGTTCTGCTTATAACTTTGTTTCCAAACTCTTCAAGTTTTTCAAGTGAATATCCTTTTTCAGCAGCAGCTCCAACCATTTTATGAACAAGAACAGTTCCTGCAATTCCTCTTCTTCCAACTGTATAAGTACTGTTTTCAACAGCAATATCATCATTAACTATTATCTTTCTAACTTCTATTCCTTCCATTCCAGCCATTTCAGCAGCCATTTCAAAGTTCATTACATCACCACTATAGTTTTTAATGATAAGTAATACTCCAGCTCCACTGTCAACAGCTTTAATAGCCTCATAAACTTTATCAGCACTTGGTGATGTGAAAACCTCTCCAGCAACTGCAGCATCAAGCATTCCACAACCTACAAATCCAGCATGAGAAGGTTCATGTCCACTTCCTCCACCACTGATAAGAGCAACTTTCCCATCTTTCTTTTCTTTTCTAGCAATAACTGGTAAATCTTCTACTTGTCTCAATGAGTTAGGATAAGCTTTTAGCATTCCACTAACCATTTCATTTACAATGTTCTCAGGATTGTTAATCATTTTTTTCATAAAGTTTACCTCCGTGTATTTGTTATAAAAAAAGCTTAAAATAATCCCCCTGCATCTCTACAAGAAAATTATTTTAAGCCTCTCCATTCCACCTAGCTTTATTCAATTCTATAATAGAATTTTAATCTATTTTAGCCCCTTTGTCAATAGGACTAAAACAACTGAAAGAACATTTTTAAGATAGTTAGAACAGTTACAATTAAAAATATTGGTTTTATAAATTTGTTTCCCTTTAATATAGCACAGTGAGAACCACATTGAGCCCCTAAAAACATCACTATTGAAATAGGGATACCATAGTTTAAAAGAATCTTTCCATTTGCTAAAAATACTAAAAACCCTGTAACATTCCCAGCTAGATTCAATATTCTAGCATTTCCATTTCCATTGATAAAATCATATTTAAAAATTTTAATCAAGAAGAAAGCTAAAAAAGATCCTGTCCCTGGTCCTAAGAAACCGTTGTAAAACCCTATTACCAGTGCCATAATAGCCCCTTGAATTAGATTTTTCTTAGTCAATCCTTCAAACTCATTCTCTTGTCCAATTTTCTTATTAAATAGAGTGTACAGAAACACCAACACAAGAGCAATAAAAACAATGTAACTTATATACTCAGCACTTGTTCTTATAACAGCTTTTACCCCTATAAATGCCCCTGTAAAAGAGAAAGGGAGAAGATACTTCATAAGTGTCCAGTTTACCTTTCCAGAACGAGCATAGTTTATACTACTTCCTATACTTGAGAAAAGCCCTGACATCTTATTAGTTCCCAATGCCAGATGTGGTGGTAATCCAGATGCCATATATGCAGGTAGGGTAATTAGCCCTCCTCCACCAGCAATAGAATCTATAAATGAGCCTAAAAAGCATAAAATTGCTAAAACTAAAAATTTTATTGTAAATAACTCTTCAAACATAAATCCCCCCTAAAAATCCTATAAATTCATAATACTTCTATGAACTAACTCACCATTGTTTTTTATTTTTAAAATCTCAGCAAGAATCTCAATAGCTATCTCTTCAGGTGTACCATCAGAGATTTTTAAACCTATTGGAGCATAGATATTGTCACTCCACTCTCCTAAGTTCTCCTTTAAAGTAGTTATCTTTCTTCTACTTCCAATGATACCTATATATTTTGCCCCTCTATCCTTTACAAGATTCAGCACTTTCTCATCTAAAAGATGCCCTCTAGTAGCAATTACAATATATGTTTCCCCTGTGATAACTTCATTTTTTAAAATATCTTCAAAATCTCCTAAAGTCAATTCTGGACAATCTTTTTTTAACTCCTCTCTATCATCTATAATCTTTGTATTAAAACTTAGATTTTTACTGATATTAAAAAGCTTTTGCCCTATGTGTCCAGCTCCACAAATCAAAAGTTTTGGACTTGGTGAGAATATTTTAACAACTCCCTTCATATTTCCTCCACAGTTCATTCTTAACTCATCATCAGTTGTAAGGTTGTATGAAAACTCTCTACAAACCTCATCTGTATCCAACATCTCTCTAGTTGAATTTATCAACTTATACTCAATATTTCCCCCACCGATAGTTCCAACTATTGAATCTCTGAAAATTCCCATAATAGTTCCAGCTTTACGAGGAGTTGAGCCACTTGTTTCAGTTACAGTTACAAGTCCTGCTTTCTCCCCTCTATTTACTCTTTCAAATATCTCTTTTAAGATTTTCTCTTCCATATATTTATAACACCTTTTTCTTCTTTAAATATAATATGCTTTCCAATACTGCTCCACCAATATTTCTTGCTTTATCTGAAATAGTGAAACAGTTGTCTTTCTCGCTAATTCTTGGATCAATATCAGCTATTTTTAAACCTTTTTTCACCTTATAACCATCTCTAATAATTCCACGTAGTACCCCAGAGATTGAGGCATAGATCTCATTGTTTCCAACTACTGCTATAACATCTCCCTTCTCTACTACATTTCCAATTTTTTCAATATTTGTAATAACTCCAGAATAGTCACTATAAATCACACGTTCTATTCCAAAACCAGCAATAACCCCGGGAACTCCAGTATTTTCACTAGCTCTCCCCTCTTCAATAATTCTACCTAAGTTGTGCCCTCTCATTGTTTCAATTACAATATCCACATCCTCAGGAGCAGAGAACCCAGGACCTAGAGCAATAGTTATTAGTGCCATACTTCTCTTAGTACCAAAGTTTTGTTTAGCTAATATGCCATCTACCACTGCCAAAGGTTTTAATCTCTCAATCACTTTACCTCTTGAATCTATCATCACAGGCACAATATCACTATTCCAACACTCTTGAATCTCCTCATCATTGGCAACTAATCTAGCTTTTATCCCCTCTATCTCAATCTCTTTTTCATATACTGCTTCACAAAAAGCAACCTTTCTTCTAATAGCTGAGGGAGTTTCAGTTTCCAACACTAAGACTTTAAAACCACTGCGATATAGCTTTTGAATAGCTCCACTAGCTATATCTCCCCCACCTCTAACTACAATAATATCATCTATATTTTTCATAATTTGCCTCACTTTATAATTTAATCCTACTTAAAGGATAGTTTAGTTTTTACTTATTGTCAACCTAAAAATATTTACAAAATAAAAACAGGCATTTATCACCTGTTTTTACATAATTTTTTTATTTTCCAAATGAGCAGTGTGGGAAGTGACAGATTTCACAATTTAAGCATAATCCCCCATGTCCATATTTTGCAATATCTTCAAATGTTAATTTTTCCTCTGCTAACACTCTTGGTAAAACTAAATCAAATACAGTTCTTTTAGCATACATCACACAACCTGGTAACCCTAAAATTGTCTTATTATCTTTATATGCAACTAAAAGCATAGCCCCGGGAAGTACAGGTGCTCCATAAGTTACAAGCTCCCCTCCAACCTCTTTAATAGATGTAGGTGTCATATCATCTGGATCTACTGACATTCCTCCAGTACAGATTACAAGCTCTGCATCACTATTTAAAGCTTTCTCTATCTCTGCCTTTATTACCTCTTTATCATCTGGACAAAATACATGTGAAACTACTTCACAGTTGTACTCTCCAACCTTCGATTTTATAACAGGACCAAACTTATCTTGAATTCTTCCATAGAATACTTCACTTCCAGTTGTAATAACAGCTGTTTTCTTAGGATAGATCTTTTTAACTGAGATTATATTTTTCTTGCAAATCTCCTCTAATCTCTCAATTTTCTTCTCATCTATAACAAGGGGAATAATTCTAGTTCCTGCTATCTTTTCCCCTTTTTTTACTGGAGTATTGTTGTGAATTGTAGATATTATTATCTCACCTATTGAGTTAGCTTTTAATAACTCGTCTACATCAATAGAAACTATCCCATCTTCAGCAGCAAAAAAATCTATTTTTCCCTCTTTTATCTCTCCAAATACCAATCCCTCACCAGCAACATGATCTTTTATTCTAATTGCTGCTTCATTTTCATGTAAAGTTACCTCTGATTTTTCCCATACATATAGGTGATCTTTTCCAAGTTTTAAAAGTTCTGGTATATCCTCTTCTTTAATAATATGCCCCTTTTTAAAGGCAACCCCTTTAAACTCTCCAGGAACAATTCTTGTAATATCGTGGCATAATACATGTCCAACTGCATTTTTAGTATCTATAACTTTCATTGCCTCATCTCCTACTTTTCTAAAATAGTGACTTTATCCCCTTCACTGATAACTCCACCCTTTAGCACCTTTGCAAAGATTCCCTCTTTTGGCATTATACACTCTCCAACTCTATGGAAGATCTCACAGTGTGAGTGGCACTCTTTACCTATTTGAGTTACCTCTAGAAGAACACCGTTTATTTCAATCTTTGTTCCAACTGGTAGATTTCTTAAATCTATTCCTGAAACAATTATATTCTCTCCAAAAGCTCCCTTCTCTACAAAACCACCTCTTGTTTTAAAATCTTCAATCTTCTCATGAGAAAGCAAACTTACCTGTCTATGCCAATTTCCCCCATGAGCATCGTTTTTTAGTCCAAACCCCTCTATCACTTCACAGCTGTGGATATTTACCTTCTCAGTTCCCTTTTTTTCACTGATACAAACAGCTATAACCTTTCCTTCCAATTTTATCCTCCTATTGCATTCATATTTTTCATCTCTTCAGCTTCATTTTCTTTTCCAAAAAGATGTTTTTCAGGTTTACTGAAAATCTCTTGTTTTAAAATCTCTTTTATCTCATCTTTTTCAATATTTTTATCTAAATACTCTTTAATATTGATATTTCCTTTGGTATTTAAACATCTTTTAATTACTCCATCAGATGTTAATCTAATCTTATTACAAGTTTCACAAAAACAATTGTTAATAGGACTGATAAAACCTATTTTTCCCTTGCTATTTTGTAATTTATAGTAAGTTGAAACACCTTTTATCTCTTTGTAATCTCTATCAAATCCAAAGTTTTTTTCCAATCTATTATATATCTCACTGTTGTTTATTCCTGTAAAATTTTTCCCCTGTCCAATGGGCATAAGCTCTATAAATCTTACATCTAACTTGTTATCTACTGTTAATTTTACTAGATCATCAATAGCATTTTCATTTATATCTTTGATAATAACACTGTTAATCTTTACTTCAAGATTTAATTTTAGAGATTTCTTTATTCCATCTAAAACTTTTTCTAGTTCCCCACCTCTTGTTATAGAGAAAAATTGCTCTCTATCTAAGGTATCTAAGCTTATATTAACACCATCTAAACCTGTATTTTTTAGATCTTCTATCTTCTCAGCTAACAAGATTCCATTTGTTGTAATATATATTTTTTCTATTCCTCTATCTTTAATCCCCTTTACAAGTTCAACTATATCTTGACGTAAAAGAGGTTCTCCCCCTGTCAATCTGATTTTTTTTATATTCAGTTCCACCCCAACCTCAACTATGGCAAAAATATTTTCCTTTGTTAAAACTTCACCACAAGTTTTAGGGGCACTACCTTCAGGCATACAATATATACATCTTAAATTACAACTTTCAGTTAAGGATATTCTAAGATAGTCTATCTCTCTTCCCCAGCTGTCTTTCATTTCTACTCTCCTATCTTCTTTGATTGTTATTCTATTATGATTTTTATTTTCATTCCATCATTTATTATACCTATTTTTCCATAAAATGACAAATTTTTTTCTGATAAATTTAGAAATTTAAGAAGAAATTTCTTTTGCTTTTCTTTAACAGCTACTGTTCCTGTTACGACACTATACTAACACAGTATATAGTTTCTTATAAAAAAGTTGCTTGCTGCGAAAAAAATGTTATAATTAACATATAAAGAGGGGATAAATATTGATTTATAAAAATAAAAAGTAAAATGAAAGAGGGATTTTATGTTAAAACTGTATGAAAATCTTTTAAATAAATCTATTGAAGCATTTATTCTTGGAATAGAAATTTATAATAAACCTACTATAAAGTATAGAGTGGAAGGATTTAGTTTTTTTATCTGTAATGCTTGGGAGTTAATGTTAAAAGCACATATATTGAATTCTTTTGGTGAAAATGAGCTTTACTATAAAGATAATCCTGAAAGAACAATCACATTAGAAAATTGCATAAAAAAAATTTTTACAAACGATAAGGATCCTTTAAGAAAAAATTTAGAAAAAATAGTAGAATTAAGAAATACAAGTACACACTTTATTACTCAAGAATATGAAATGCTATATATTCCATTATTTCAATCTTGTATATTTAATTTTAATGATAAAATGAAGTTATTTCACAATATTGATATGACAGATCATATTCCTCAAAACTTTTTAACACTAGCTATTAGTATGAAAGCAATTGATTTACAAGAAATTCGGGTTAAATATCCTGAAGAAATATCTACAAAATTTGAAAATTTACACAATGAAATTACTTCTCTTTCAAGAGAAATGAATAGCAATTTTTCTATTCGAATTGATCATTACCATATCCTTACAAAAGATAAAGCAAAAGCAACTTCAATAGTTTATATTGATAAGAATGCTGATACTGGTATAAAAGTTTTAAATAAATTACAAGATCCAAACGAAACACATAAATATAACGCAAAAGCTTGTATAAGTCTGATAAATAAATATATTTTTAAAAATAAGTTACCTTTTAATAGTTATAGTACAAGCGAAATAAAAAAAGCAACTTTTAGTAATTATCATTTTAATTTATTTACTAAATATTTATTAATATATTAGTAAATAAATTAAATATATTTAGTAAAAAATATTTGACAATCAATCGCATTGTGATAGAATAAAGATAGAAAAGATAGGAGGAAAATTATGAATCATGAAATTAATAGACTTATTCATTTTGGGTTTAATCATAAAATGTTAAAAGTTGAAGATGAAGATTATGCAGTGAATTTATTATTGGATTTGTTTCATTTGAATACGTTTGAAAAAGAAGATATTGAGGAAGATTTAAAAGAGTGTACACCTATTCTAGATAATATGCTAGATTATGCAG
>UQQO01000094.1 GCA_900543175.1 uncultured Fusobacterium sp. | reverse complement strand
GAGGGACTCTTTTTTCTATATCTAATATTAGAATTTTAAACTCTTTTCCTTTAAAATATAAAAAAAGCTGAAGAAATCAATTTATAATATCATTGAGTTTCAACAGCTTTTTATGATTAATTATTATCTATTTTTAATTTTTGGGAAATACTTAGTATGAAGTAATTCATGTGCCTTGTGGCTTAATGGATAATCTAAATATTTTTCATATAGTGCTTTTACATAAGGGTTATCATGTGATCTTCTTATTTTTAAGCTTCTATCAATATTATTTAATCCTTCTGCTCTAGCTTCAAGAACTGCCTGTTTTTTAATAGCTTTAGGCTGTCCTCCTCCACCGATACATCCCCCTTTACATGCCATAATCTCTATCGCATGGAAGAATTCTTCTCCTGCTCTGATTTTGTCAAGCATTTTTGCTGCTTCTTCTAATCCGTGAGCAATACCGATTCTTAATTCAATATGTCCAATAGTAAGTTCAGCTGCTCTGAATCCTTCCCATCCTCTTAATTCTTTAAATTCAATCTCTTCAAGAGGTGTTCCAGTGATCATTTCAACTGTACTTCTTGTAGCAGCCTCAATAACTCCTCCAGTTCTTCCGAAGATGATTCCTGCTCCTGAGTACTCTCCTAATGGATTATCAAATTCCATCTCTTCAACATCTTTAAGATCTATTCCAGATTCTTTAAATATCTTTATAAGTTCTCTAGTAGAGATTACATAGTCAGTATCATAGTTATCTCCTCTTGAGAATTCTGGTCTTGCAGCTTCATATTTTTTAGCTAGACAAGGCATGATTCCAACTACTGATACTCTTTCTCTCTTATATCCAAGCTCTTTAGCCCAAATATCTTTTGCTATTGTAGAGAATATTTGCATTGGTGATTTTGCTGATGATGGTACATCTAGCATATCTGGGTAGTTTTGTTCAATGAACTTAACCCATGCTGGACAACAAGAAGTTAGTATTGGAAGTCTTACTGTGTCGTCACCTTTGTAGTATCTTTCTAATCTTTCTTGGAACTCAGATGCTTCTTCCATTACTGTTATATCAGCAGCCCATGTAGTATCAAATACATAGTCTACACCTAATTTCTTTAAAGCTCCTACTAATCTTTTTTCTACGTTTGTTCCTGGTTCGAATCCAAAAGCCTCTCCAATTGCTACTCTAACTGCTGGAGCTACTTGAACAACAACAAGTCTGTTTGGTGTTGCTAAATCTTTTAGAAGTTTCATTGTGTGATCTCCTTCAAAGATTGCTCCTACTGGACATGCAGCAACACATTGTCCACAGTGAGTACATTTATCTGTATCAAGAACATGTTTCTCTTTTAATTTTCCACTGATACATTTTACTGGACAAACTCTTGCACAAGCTGTACATCCAATACATTTATCAGTAATTCTAAATTTTAATAGATGGATACATTGTCCAGCACTACATTTATGCTCTTCAATATGCTCCTCTATCTCTTCATAGAACTCTTCCTCTTCTATACACTCTAAAACTAGGTTGTGTTTTTGATTTAATTTAGTTTTAATAGTTTCTGAAAGGTATCTAAGTAAGTATACATCTCTCATATTAGCTTTACCTTTAGAAATTCTATCAAGTATTCTCCAAATTCTTTCTATCTCTTCTTTTACTGCTGTATAAGTTTCATATTCACTACTTTCTATTTTACTCATTAAGAACTCAACATAGAATTTAGCAAATGAAACGATACAATCCTCTTCAGATAGAATTATGATGTTTCTATCAATTCCTTCTGGGAAAAGAGAAAAATCAATAACTTTATCTAAACCATTCTTTGTTAAAAATCCTCCAAAAGGTAATCCAAATTGAGCAGCTTTAAAACTTTTTTTATTTTTTATTCCTCCAGCTAACCCAATAACGTCATTTAGTGTTGCATTTTCTGGTATTTCAATCATTCCTGGATTGTTTACTCTTCCTGCAACAACTACCATTCTGCTATTATTTTCAATAACATTTTTTTCTTCAAGATTTTCTGCTGCTGAGAAAACAGATCCGAATGTACTTTGAAGTATCATACTTTGATTTGACATTTTGCCTCCTATATGTATTTTAAATTTATTTAATCTTTTGCTTTCCTTTTGTATAACTCTACTTAACTAAAATATGTTTATTACTATTCTATCAAAAAAATAATAAATTTCAAGTATTTTTTTTATTTTCTAAAAGATATTGTATTTTTTAACTTTCTTCAATATATAAGATCAGTTTTTTATCTGTTTTCAGATCTTATTTTTATCATTTTGTGTTTTATTCTAATTAACAAAATTAAAAAAATGAGTTTACTAAAACACTTAAAAATACAACAACCATTATTTTAAACATTAAGACTTTTTGATAAATTGGCATTTTTAAAGTTTCAGCATAATGTTTTAATGTTAAATAACCTCTATATTTCTTTTGTTGATTTAAAAATAGATATGCATCAAATGTCACTACCAATAAAATGGTATAGACGATATTCATCCCTCTGCCCTCCTTAATATTTAAAAAAGCTGACTAAAAAGTCAGCTCTAGTTTTAACCTCTATAATAAATAGTAAGACCTTTTAAAAAGTTTCTTATATATTTATCTCCACACTCTCTATAGTTTTTATGATCCTCTTTTCTAAACAGTGCACTTAGCTCTGATGAAGATAACTCTAATCCAGCTAGCTTAAAAATTTCAAGCATATTTTCACTTCTAAAAGATAATGCTATTTTTAATTTTTTTAAAATAATATTGTTGATATTATTTTTATTCATTTTTGTAGGTTGATGAGCTGGTTCTCCAGGTTTTTCCTCTTGTTTTCCTCTTTTTAAGATAATTAATCCATCTAAAAAAGCTTCTAATGTCTTGTTATTACATTTTTCAAATCCCTCTTCTCCATCTCTTTTAAGAAGGTTTAAAAGCTCTTCATGAGTCATTTCACAACCCATAGATTTGAAAATTTGAAGCATTGTATTATCTTTAATATTTAATGCATATCTCACTCTTCTAATTATATCATTATTTAACATAGTTCCTCCATACTGACTATTCTATCTTCCAATTTTTTATTCTCTATAATTGTACCCTATTTGCTACTTTTTGTCAATTTAGAAGTGATTTTAAATAAAAAGAATAGTCCAAATTTGAACTATTCTTTAATTTTATATTATTTTCATACAACTGGCGCTCCCATGAGGGATCGAACCCCAAACCCTCTGATCCGAAGTCAGATGCTCTATCCAATTGAGCTATGGAAGCTGTCTATTATCTTTCTGCTATAAGTTTAGCTGCCATCTCTTGAACTACTGCTTCTAATCTAGCTCTGTCTTCTGCTTTTGGAGTTCCTTTAACTTCTACTGCTTCTCCAATAACTTCAATTCCTTTTAATTTTTCAGCAAAGGCTTCTATTCCTCTTACTCCTCCACCACTCCACATCATTGTTCCGAAAATTCCTAGATATCTATTTTTTAATCCATAGTTTTCTAATTTGTGTAGTAATGGTTGAACTTTTGGATACACAGAGTTATTGTGTGCACAAGATCCAATAATAAGTCCTTTATATTTCCAGATCTCTGCTATGATAAATGAATGATCTGTTTTTGAAGCATCATAGATTTTTACTTCTGTTATTCCTTGAGCATTTAATTCTCTTCCAAGAATTTCTGCCATTTTAGCAGTATTTCCATACATACTTCCATAAACTATTACTACTCCCTCTTTTTCAGGTTGTAATTGTGCCCATGTACTGTATAGAGAGATTACTCTAGCAATATCTGTTCTCCAGATAAGTCCGTGTGAAGGGCAGATCATTTTAATTTCTAGTCCACCTAATTTTTTTATAGCTGCTGTTACTTGAACACCATATTTTCCAACTATGTTAGAATAGTATCTTCTCATTTCATCAATGTAGAAATCAAAGTTTACTTCATCATCAAAAATTCCTCCATCAAGAGCTCCAAATCCTCCAAAAGCATCATTTGAGAAAAGGATTTTATCAGTAGTATCATATGTAACCATTGATTCTGGCCAGTGTACCATTGGGATCATAGCAAATGTTAATTTGTGGTTTCCTAAATCTAGGATATCTCCTTCTTTAACTGTTACGAAGTTTTCATCTGGAAATTCCATATTGAAAGCTCTTAACATTCCTAAAGTTTTAGCATTTCCTACTACTTTTACATTTGGGAAAACTCTTAAAATATCTTTTAATCCACTTGAATGATCTGGTTCTACGTGGTTAATGATGATATAGTCTAGATCTTTTCCATCTAATCCTAATAAAAGTTTTTCAATGTAAAGTGATGCACTTCCAAATTCAACAGCATCAATTACACAAGTTTTTTCATCTTTGATAAGATATGAGTTATATGATACTCCAAAAGGTAAAGGCATATAATTTTCAAATCTTTCTGTCTTTCTATCGTTAACTCCTATCCACGATATATCTTTTGCAATTCCTGTACAACAATACATTTTTTCCTCCTAAATATTTTAAATAATTTTAAGACATCTCTTTAATATTTACATTTTTATTTATTTCTAATGTTATTGTTAGATTCTATCTATTAGAGTATATCATCTTTTTTAAATTTTCCAAACAAATTATTGAACATATTAAAAAAATTTTAATCTATACCCACTATATATAATATTAAACTTATCAAAATATTTCAACATTTTTTCTTCTTTTTTTATAAAAAGTGAAAAAAATTCCCAAAATTGTGAAAATTGTGATATATTCGTGTGAAAAATCTCTATTTTTTAATTGATAAATATAATCCTTCTATATTTTTTCTAACTTTTTATATTGATTTATGATATAATTTTAAAATAATCTATTTTCTAGGAGGAACATTATGAACCCAGTTATCTTTTCTATTGGTAGTTTTGAACTACGATATTATGGATTGATGTATGCTATTGCATTTTTCGTCGGAATTGAAATAGCAAAATATATGGCAAAAGAAAGAAACTTTAACCCCTCTATAATTGAAAACTATGCTTTTGTTGCTATGCTTTCTGGTTTGTTAGGAGGTCGTCTATACTATGTATTATTTAATTTAGATTACTATTTATCAAATCCTAGTGAGATTTTAGCTACATGGCATGGGGGAATGGCTATTCATGGTGGTATTATTGGTGGTATTGTTGGAACTTTTATATATGGAAAAATTAAAAAACTAAATCCTTTAACTTTAGGAGATTTTGCTGCTGCCCCTTTAATATTGGGACAAGCAATTGGAAGATTTGGTAATTTTATGAATGGAGAGATTCATGGAGTTCCTACTTTTACTCCTTGGAGTGTGATTTTTAGTGTTAAACCTCAATTTTATCAATGGTATTCAGAATATTTAAAAATGCCTCTTTTAGAAAAAATTAGTTACAAAGAATTAGTTCCTTGGGGATTGGTATTTCCTACCTCTTCTCCTGCTGGAAGTGAATTTCCAAATATTCCAGTTCATCCAGCTATGTTATATGAACTTGTACTAAATTTTATTGGTTTTTTATTTATCTGGCTTGTTTTAAGAAAACGTCCTAATAAAGCTCCTGGATATTTATGGTGGAATTACATAATTATTTATAGCCTTATTAGAATTTTTGTAAGTTTCTTTAGAGCAGAAGACCTTATGATTTTCAATTTAAGAGCTCCACATCTAGTTAGTATACTTCTTATTATCTTTTCATTTACAATGATTAAATTAGGGGAAATAAAAGCCCACAAATAGAAAAAAGGCAGCTCACACTGCCTTTTTTTATTATTGCCAACTATTCATTCTTGCTATAAGTGAATTTTTTTCCTCTTCAAGTTCTCTCATAAAGCTTTCTAATATATCTTTTACATCTGCTTTTTCATTAACCATAGCTGCTACTTGTCCTGCCATTACGCTTCCATTATCAACATCTCCATCAACTACAGCTAATCTTAATTTTCCTGTTCCTAATTGTTCTATCTCCTCTTTTGGAGCTCCTTGTTTTTCCATTTCTAAAATTAGTTTTGCAAATTTATTTTCAATAACTCTTACAGGGTGACCAGTATAATTTCCTGTTGATACAGTTGATCTATCTTTAGCTTTTAATATAGCATTTTTATAATTTTCATGGATAGTACACTCATTAGCAGTTAAGAATCTAGTTCCTACTTGAATTCCACTTGCTCCTAATGATAAAGCTGCTAAAAATTGTTTTCCTCCAGCTATTCCTCCAGCTGCAATTACAGGAATCTTAACACTTGCTACAACTTGAGGCACAAGAGCCATAGTTGTTATACTTCCTATGTGTCCTCCACCTTCCATTCCTTCAGCTATTACAGCATCTGCTCCTATTCTTTCCATTCTTTTTGCTAGTGCTACTGAAGCTACAACTGGTAGAACTTTTATTCCTGCTGCTTTAAGTTTTTCCATATATGGTCCAGGATTTCCTGCTCCTGTAGTAACTACTTGAACTTTTTCCTCTATACAAACATCAATTTGTTTTTCTATATCAGGCATCATTAACATAAGATTAACACCAAAAGGGTTAGAAGTTATCTCTTTAGCTTTTCTTATCTCTTGTCTTAGAATATCAACTGGCATTCCTCCACCTGCTATAATTCCAAGTCCTCCCTCTTTAGAAACATGTCCAGCTAGATTTCCATTAGCTATCCATGCCATAGCTCCTTGTATAATTGGATATTTAATTCCAAGTAATTTACAAATCTCGTTATTAATCATAAATCCTCCTAAAAATAAAAAATTATTCTTTAAAAACCTTTTTGAATCTATCGAAAATTTCTTTTACTGAAAGGATTTCATTTATCTTCCAAGCATCTCTTCCAGCAAAGAATATTCCTTCCTCATAATTTCCATCATGGGCTTTTACCAATCTTTCATTTACACAAAATTTAAATGTGCATTTCTTTAAACATCTAACACATTTTTTAGGTGCTTCTGTTGCTTCATTTAAAACTTTTTTTACATATGGTGATACTATTGCATTAGCTGGGAAACCTGCTGAACTTATTATCTCAACTATATCCCCCTCTTTTGCATTTATATACATCTGTTTAAAGAAGTCATCTACCTCACACTCTTCAGAAGCGATAAATCTACTTCCCATTTGTACTCCATCTGCTCCTAGACTTACCATTCTAGCTGCATCTTCTGGAGTTATTACCCCACCAGCACCAAAAACAGGTATTGAAATATTTTTAGTTATCTCTTCTATTATATCCCATGAATCTTTATCTGTTCCTAAGTGTCCTCCAGCATTTCCACCTTCTACTACTATTGCATCTGCTCCTAATTTTTGAGAGATTTTAGCTAATTTTAAAGATGAAACTACTGGTATTACTTTTACTCCAGTTCCTTTTACTACTTCAAATATATCTCTTGAGAATCCTGCTCCAAAAATAATAACATCTATTCCAGCCTCTATTGAAGCTTGAACTAAATCCATAAAGTTAGTTGTAGCATACATTATATTTACACCTAATGCTCCACCTTTATTAACTATCATTTTTTTAGCTTTTGCTATCTCTTCTTTTAATTCATCTATTGAAAGTGCTGTTCCTGCTATAACCCCTATTCCACCTTCATTTGCTACTGCTGCTGCAAGTTTAGCCATTGAAGCTCTTATAGCCATACCACCTTGTATTATTGGATTATCTATTTTTAAATCCCCTATTGTTAACATTTATATACCTCCACTAAAATAATTATCACAAATTATAACATGTGTAATTTTATTAGTAAAGGATAAAATAACAAGTGTTTTTTATAATTGCTTTACCCTTAGATCTTTTCTAACTTTAAGGAATGTTTCTAATTTTTCAACACTACTATTTATTATATTGCTTTCTGGAAAATTTATGTCATTTAATAAACTGATAGCCTCATCAAATTCTCCAATATCATATGAAATATGTGAATCTGTTCCTAAAGATATTAAGCAATCATATTTCTTACATAACTCTGCTATTTTTTTACAATTTGGTTTTGAACCTTTTCTAGATCCTTTTAAAGATGAGTTATTTATTTCAAGAGCCACATTTGATTCTTTAGCTGCTTTTACAATCTCCTCGTAGTGTAGAGGAAATTGAGGATTTCCTAGATGAACCATTATATCTATTTTTTGACTTTTTATCATATTGATTACTGCTCTTGTATTTTTTTCAATATCTGAAATATCCCCATAATTTTCTACTGGGTGTAATCCACATAATAAAATATCCATAGTATCATAAACTCTTTGATTTATATCAAAATTTCCATATTCATCTAACACATTAGTTTCTACACCTTTTAATACTCTAACTCCTTCCATATATTCTGGAATTACTCTCATATTAACTAAACTCCACCAATGAGGTGAATCTGGCAAAGCTGGACCATGATTTGTTATTGCTATAACTTTCATTCCCTTTTCTTTAGCTCTATTTACATTCTCTTCCAATGTACTATATGCATGAGGACTTGTATTTGTATGTATATGCAGATCAATTAAATACTTTCCCATATATTTTCACTTCCCTTCGATATATTATATCATATTCTTAATATAGTGCAAAATAATTACACTTGTTATATTTATTTTTTATTAACTTCCCAAAAAATAAAAAAAAGCTTGGCGAGTTCCTATCCTCCCAGGAGGCTTCCCTCCA
>UQQO01000093.1 GCA_900543175.1 uncultured Fusobacterium sp. | reverse complement strand
TAGAGGGGAGATTTATGATAAGAGAAGAGATAAAAAGTAAGATAGAATCACTATTTTCAACAGAAAAATATTCAGAAGAAGAGTTTGAAATTATGCTGAAATTTCATTTGAATGAACCTTTAATTGAGAGAGAGCAGGAAATATTAAATGAGTTATATTATAAAAAAATAGCTCAACAAAAGTTGGCTATACTTTCTGACAAAAAGATTTATACCCTTGTTTCTTGTGTAAGTTTATCTAAAATTCTTCCTCAAGATTATTTAGAACTTCCTATTTTTAAATCTCTTAGAGTTTTTAAAGAGATAAAAAATATTTATCTTCTATATACCAATGAAAGTGAATTTAATTTTAAAGAGATATCTGAAAAATTAAAGAGATTTAATATAAATGTTATTGGAAAAGCTATAAAAAATGATACAATTGATGATATTTATACACTATTAGAGATCTAGCAATTAAAGGAGAGATCAATAAAGAGAATACTATTTTTGATATAACCTTAGGCTTAAAAATGTCAGGGATAGCTTTCTATAAATTGGCATCTGAAAGAGGATTTATCTCAATTAACTGGAAGGAGTTGCAACTTCCTATATATAATTATAATGAAAAAAATTCTTCCTATGAAGAGACAAATTTTGGAAAAAGAATACCATTAACTGTGACACTGGAACTGTTAAAAGAACCTTTAAAAGAGAGTATGAAAACATATACTATGCTAAATGAAGCTTTAGAGAATAAAGAGTATAATGTTGTAAGTAGCCACTTTAAAAATATAGGAAATGATGATATTAGTTTTTTCTTTGAAAAATTAGCTCAACTATTTACTTTTGAAAATATCTCATCTTTGGATTATAAAAAGTTTTTTAATGGTGTAGAAGAGTTTTTAAAAAATATATTTTTATATCCTAACTTTACAGATTTTACAAAGGAGAGGATAAAGGAGTTTTTAGCCTCTCTCTTAGTGTTGATCTCCTTTGAGCAAAAGGATAGGAAAACTTTGATTCAAAGAGAATTTTCTTGGTTGAATAATAGTGAGTTCTATTTTCCATTTACCTATATTCAAAAGCAAGGGGTATATTTTATTAATCAAGAGGCTGATATCTTAGATATAACAACCCTATTAAAATATAGAGATGATAAGCTTATTGAAAGGGTAGATGTGGAAGATATAGATGATTTTGAAGAGGAGATCTACTATAAAAAAGAGATATACTTTTATCTAGTTTTAGAATATTTTTATAGCAAGATCAAGGATAAAGAGTCAAATAGTTTTCTACAATTCTTTAAGAAAAGCATTTTAAAGGAGTTTGGAATTAATTTAAGTGGTAAGAGTGATCTGATTAATAGATTGACTTTAGATGATTTTATAAAAATTATATTTTATAAATGTGATTTAGAAGATTTAGAGGAGTACGATAAAGGGGATATTCAATTGATAAAAAATGCCCTTAACTTTTTAAATATATGTGAGATCTTCAAAGAGGATCCTACTAAAGAGATTGAGTTAAAAGATTATACTTTAAAGATTTTAAAATATAACATTGAAATCAATCTTCTTGAAGAGGAGGAGATGAAGGAAGCTTTCAATAAAAGGGGAAAAAAATTACAAGCCTTTGCTCAACCTATTGTGAACTTTATTAACTCTACAAATATAAATTTTAAACTTACAGAGAAAAATATATATGAGTATGATATAGATGAAAATAGAGAGAAAACTTCTAAAGGATTAAAAAAGGATTTTAGTAGATTTAAAACAAAAGTTGTCCTACCTTTAAATTCTATTGTAGACAGGGAGTTAAAGAAGAGAGGGATTATTTCAGAAGAATTTATAAATTTCAATAGTAGGGAGAGAGCTTTTACTATAAATAGTGATTTTTATATTAGATAGGATTGTAAAAAAGGTAAGATTTTTAAAAATTAGGTAATATCTTTGTTGTAATATAAGTGTATAAAGATAAGAGTAAAGGAGAAAATCAATGGATAAAAAATTAATTTTACTATTTTCACACCAGTTGACACCACAACAATTAAAAGATGCTAATGAAAAACTTCAATGTAATGAGATAATATATTTACCTAAAGAGTTGTTATACATTTGGCAAAATATAACTCCTGAAACAGATATACAAGTTTTTAAAGATTTTTTACTTAAAAATGGTAGAGCAGGGGACTATATTTTAATACAAGGTGAATGGGGTACAACTTATAATATGGTAAATTTTGTTAAAGAAAATAATATGATACCTATCTATTCAAGTACAGCTAGAAAAGTTATAGAGGAAAAAAGTGGATCAGATAACAGAGTAATTAAAACATCAATATTTGAGCATAAAGGATTTTACAGATACTAAAATTAAAAGGAGTTATAGTATATCAAATGATTGCTACAACTCCTTTTCTTTATACTGAAGATCTAAATTTAAAATAATAAAATAAATAAATAGTTCCTATTTAGCTATTTTTTTGAATTTCAAATTTTTTTCAATAAGAGCAAAAACGTCATCATGAGTAAGAGTTTTTTGACCTTTTAAAGTTTCAAGATACTCTTTTACAGCCTCATGTTCTTTTTTTGGGTATTTATTGATGATGTAGTGTACATCGTATTCTTGACTAAAGTTTACGTATTTATGTTCTTTCATTAAAACCATCTCCTAAGTCTTCAGCAACCTAATTATATTCCTTTTTATAAAAAAATTCAACAGGTAAACCCTAAGAAATTATCTTTTTTTATGAAAAAAATTTTTCACTTTAATTTTACACTGTATAAATATTTTTTTAACCTTGTTACTATAAAATTTTTCCATAAAGTAAGGAGGAAAAAATATGTATAAAGCAGATTCACATGTACACAGTAATTTTTCAGGAGATTCTGTGGAGAGATTAGAAAACATAGCTGAAAGAGCTATTGAATTGGGAATGGATGAAATTACTATAACAGATCATCTTGATTTAGATTATGCAGATGGAATAAAGATTTTTGAATTAGATGTTCCTAAATATATTGAAACTTTAAAGAAACTCAAAGAAACTTATAGAGATAGGATAAAGATAAAAATTGGAGTTGAGCTAGGACTTCAACCACAGTTAGTAAGAAAGTACGATGGGATTTTTAATTGTGAAGATATAGATTTTATAATAGGATCTTTTCATTGTATAAAGGGTATGAATGTAGCTGGAAGAAAGTTTTTTGAAAAGTATTCAAAGGATGAAGCACATAGAATGTATTTTGAAGAGATTTTAGAAACAATAAAACTATTTCCAAGAATAAATGTATGTGGACATCTTGATTTTATAAATAGATATGGAAAAGCATTTCACAATGATTATAGAGAGATAAATTTTGAGCTACACAAAGAGATTATTGATCAAATTTTTATAAAACTTATAAAGAAAAATATAGGAATTGAACTAAATACTTCAGGATTGAGATATGGTTTAAAAGATTTTCATCCATGCAGAAGAAACCTAGAGAGATACAAAGAGCTTGGAGGAAAAATAATTACAATGGGATCAGATGCTCACAAAGCCTCAGATATAATGAAAGACTTTGATAAGGCGAGAGAGGAATTAAAAGAGATTGGTTTTGAAAAATTTTGTACATTTGAAAAGAGAAAAGTAGAGTATAGAGATTTATAATTAAAGATTAAAATAGGAGGAAATTAAAAGATGAAAAAATTACTACTTGGAATTATGATTTTAGGAGCATTTGCTGGTTGTGGAAGTAAAGAGGAGACAAAACAAGAGGTTGCTGTAAAAACTCCTATGAATTTAGAAGAGATAACAACAGCAGCAAAAGCAGAGGGAGAGGTTAATAGTGTAGGAATGCCTGATGCTTGGGCAAACTGGGTAGGAACTTGGAAAGATATAAATACAAAATATGGTTTAAAACATGTAGATACAGATATGTCAAGTGCTGAGGAGATAGCAAAATTTAAAGCTGAAAAAGAAAATGCCACAGCAGATATTGGAGATATCGGTTATGAGTTTGGAACTGTTGCAGTAGCTCAAGGAGTAACACAACCATACAAACCTACAACTTGGGAGGAGATTCCTGAATGGGCAAAAGATAAAGATGGACATTGGGTAATAGGTTACACAGGAACAATAGCTTTCATAGTAAATAAAGAACTTGTAAAAGATATTCCTACATCTTGGAAAGAACTTGGAGAAAGCAATGCTAAAGTAACAGTGGGAGCTGTTGGAATTGCATCTCAAGCTACAAATTCAGTTCTTGCAGCAGCCTTTGCTTTAGGAGGAGATGAAGGAAATATTCAACCTGCCATAGATTATTTTGGTAAGATGGCTGAACAAGGTAGACTTCTTTTAAATGACCCTATGATAGCAAATCTTGAAAAGGGAGAAGTTGAAGTAGGACTTGTTTGGGATTTTAACGGACTTAACTACAGAGATCAAATTGATAGAGAAAAATTTGAAGTTTTAATTCCATCTGATGGATCATTAACAAGTGGTTATGCAACAATAATCAATAAATATGCTAAACACCCAAATGCTGCAAAACTTACTAGAGAGTTTATTTTAAGTGATGAGGGACAAATCAATCTTGCTGAAGGATATGCAAAACCTATCAGAACAGGTGTTGTACTTCCTGAAGATGTAAAAGCAAAACTTCTTCCAAATGAACAATACAAAAATGCAAGACCTGTAAAAGATTTTGATGCTTGGAAAAAAACATCTGAAAATATCTCTCAATTATGGCAAGAGGAGGTAATTTATAAAGTAAATAAATAAGCTTTATAAAACTGTTATGTATAAAACTATTATAGAAGAAAAAAATAGGGTAATATTTGTCCTTTTAGATGGATTAAACTATAAAAATTCAGAGTATATGGGGTATATGATAGCTCTTGAAAGAGAGGGAAAAGCAAAATTTCTGAAAGTTCTTTCAGAGATGCCTTCTCTTTCAAAGCCTCTATATGAAACACTATTGACAGGAAAAAAGCCTATTGAACATGGAGTCCTTAATAATGGGACTCCAATTATGTCAAAGGAGAAAAATATCTTTTCATTATGCAGGGAAGCAGGGCTTGTTACAGGGGTATCAGGGTATTATTGGTTAAGTGAACTTTATAATTCAATACCTTTCAACAAGATTAAAGATACAACTACAAATGATGAAAATAAAAATATTCAACATGGAAGATTCTATACACTTGATCATTATCCAGATGAAGTTGTATTTGTTGATGGAGAATATATAAGAGAAAAGTACAATCCAGATTTTTTAATGATACACTCAATGAATATTGATGATGCTGGGCATAAATTTGGTTCAGATAGTAAAGAGTATAGATATAGTGTAAGAGTAGCTGATAATCTTCTATCTACATTTGTTCCAAAATGGATAGAAGAGGGGTACACTATTATAGTAACTTCAGATCATGGAATGAGTGTTGATGGAATGCACAGTGGAAAAGATAAGCTTGAAGCTGAAGTTCCTCTTTGGGTAATAAATGATAAAAAAGATTTACAATTAGGTGAAGAGATAGAACAGATCTATGTTACATCAATTATCACTTCTATTTTAGGAATAGGAACAGATGAGATGAAAAAAAGAGCTGAGACTTTTTATAGGGGGTATTAAAAATGAAGAGGAAAACAAAGGAGAAGATTAAATATGGATTGTTTTTAATTCCTCTTCTATTGATAGTTATATTCTTTTTAGTCGTTCCCATATTTTCAGTTATAGAGGGAAGTTTTAGAGCTGATGGAGATAGTGTATATTCACTTTATAACTATAAATATATTTTTCAAAGTAAATTTTATAGACAGGGATTTTACAATAGTATAAAAGTTTCACTTCTCTCAACAATATTTGGAATGTTAGTATCATTTCAATTGGCTTACTCAATAAGTAGACTTAATGAGAAGATTAGAGAGAATGTGCTTTTATACTCAAATATGATGTCAAATTTCTCAGGACTTCCCCTTGCCTTTGCCTTTATAATAATTTTAGGGGCAAATGGGGCGATGACAATTATCTTACAAAAGTTAGGAATAGAAGGGTTTGATATCTATACTCAATATGGATTGATACTTGTATATACATATTTTCAAATTCCTTTAGGGACACTGCTTTTATATCCTGCCTTTGATTCTCTTGATGAAAGATGGAAGGAAGCTTGTAGCCTTTTAGGAGGAGGGAAGTTTGATTATTGGAGAAGAATAGGGTTTCCAATTTTAAAATCTTCTATTATTGGAACAGGGATAATTCTTTTTACAAATGCTATTGGAGCTTATGCAACTGCCTATGGAATAATGGTATCAAACTATAATATTATCCCTATAAGGATAGGAGCTTTGATTTCTGGAGATGTAATTTTAAAACCAAATTTAGCCTCAGCTCTTGCAGTTCTTTTGATACTTATGATACTGATTGTATTTTTTATAAATGAGAAGTTTGTACAAAACAATAGATTTAGAAAGGAGGAGAGATAGATGGGAGATAGTAGAAAACACTATATTATTACAAGAATAATACTATTTTTTCTCTCTATTCCTGTTATAGGAACGATTCTTTACTCTTTAAGTAGCAGTTGGGGGGCAACAATTTTACCAGATGGATTTACATTAAAATGGTTTGTAGCACTTTTTACTGATTTAAGATTTCTAGTCTCTCTTCAAAGAAGTTTTGCAATAGGAATTGTATCTCTTTTAGTGAGTATGTTTGTGATAATTCCATCAATAGTAATATCAGCTTACTACTTTCCTAAAGTTTTAAAAGTGATAGAGTTTATCTCACTTCTACCTTTTATGGTTCCTGCTGTTGTTCTTGCAGTTGGACTTTTGAATGTTTATTCTGGAGTAAATGTAAGAGTATTTGGTGTTCCTCTTATAATTATTGGGGCATATTTCTCTGTGGCATTTCCCTTTATATATAGAGGGATAAAGAACAGTCTTGATGCACTTCATCTGAAAAGTCTTGTGGAAACTGTAAATATTTTAGGTGGAACAAACTTTGAAGCATTTAGATATGTTATTCTTCCAAATTTAAAAAAAGGGATAATGAGTTCTGGAATACTTAGCTTTGCTATTCTTTTAGGAGAATTTATGTATGCTAACTTGCTTATTGGTGGAAGTTTTGAAACACTTCAAGTTTATCTTTACAATATGAAGGGAAAAAGTGGACACTTTACAAGTGCAATGGTAACTCTGTTTTTTCTATTTATATTTGCAGTGACATTTATTGCAGTAAATATTGAGAAAATATCAAAATCAAAGGTAAAAAGGAAGGATTAATAGATGAGTTTTGTTGAAATAAAGAATTTTGAAAAATCATTTGGAGATACTAAGGTATTGAAAAATCTAAGTCTTAATATTGAAGAGGGAGAGTTTATAACTCTTTTAGGTCCGTCAGGGTGTGGAAAGAGTACTCTTTTAAGATGTATAGCAGGGCTTAATTCAATAGATAACGGTTCAATATTTATTGATAATAAAGATATGACAAATACTTTACCAAAAGATAGACACATAGGAATGGTTTTTCAAAACTATGCTCTTTTTCCAAATATGACAGTTTGGGAGAATATAGAATTTGGTCTTAAAATGAAAAAAGAAAAAGATTATGATGAAAAGATAAAAAGTATTATAGATATGGTTGAACTAAATGGAAAAGAGAATTATTATCCTAATGAACTTTCTGGGGGACAACAACAGAGGGTAGCTTTTGCTAGAGCCTTGATAACAAGACCTAAAATACTTCTTCTTGATGAGTCACTATCAGCTCTGGATGCTAAAATAAGAAAAAGTTTGAGAGATAAGTTGAGAAAGATTCAAAAGCAATTGGGAATAACAACAATTTTTGTAACACATGATCAAGAAGAGGCACTAGCTGTTTCAGATAGAGTGTTTGTTATGAATAAAGGGGAGATTTCACAGTTTGGAACTCCTGAAGAGATCTACACAAACCCTGCCAATGAATTTATGGTTGATTTTATTGGAAACTATAATATCTTTAAAGGTGAAGATGCAGAGAAGATATTTGGTATAAAGGGTAAAATAGTTGCTGTACGTCCTGAGTCAATATATGTAAGAGAAGAGGGAAGAAATTACCAAGAGGAGAATTTTTGCACTACTAAAGCTCACATAAAAGATTTTATGATAACAGGTAATATTATTAGATATACAGTTGTAAAAAATAATGTGGAATTTTTAGTTGATCTTTTAAACAGAGGAGAGAATAAGTTATTTGGAAAAGATAGTGAAATTGAACTTATGTTTATGAAGAAAGAGATAAAAATTTTTTAATTTAAGCTCCTAAATACTTTTCTATATTTTAAGAACACTTTCATATGTGTACTGCACCTAAAATCTTAGACAGATAAGTTCACAGCTCCTCCATATTTACAAGAGGGTATTCCAAGTACTGCACCTAAAATCTTAGACAGATAAGATGGAGAGGCACTACAATGAGAGTGTTCTTTTACTTTTTTAAAAGCTCTTATGAACTTATATTTTATCTATTAAATTAGGAAAAGATAAAAAGTGAGCAAAGCCTTTTAATCTTCATAAAAGATTATCAGAATATTTAATTAAAAAGAAGCTGTTGCATTTTCTTAACTGCATTTCGTTAAGGGTTTCTAGTATTCACTTCCAAATTACACCAACTTGATGTTAAGGAAAATTACTTT
>UQQO01000092.1 GCA_900543175.1 uncultured Fusobacterium sp. | reverse complement strand
AATTTTGATATATTAGATGGAAAAGAGAAAAATTCAAAAATTTTAAAAATATGTAAATGGTTAGAAAATGATTATACTTTAGAAGAGAGTTTGAAAATATCTATAAATTTAATGGAAGATATTATTCAAGATAGAGTACTGAAATTTGAAAAGATATTTGATATAAACTCAAAAATTAATCTAAATATCAATTTAGAAAACTATATTAAAGAGTTTAATAGATATTTAACTAAAAAAGATAGTAATGATAAAGTAGCTTTGATCTCTGTACATAGTTCAAAGGGGCTAGAGTGGAAGGTTGTTTTTATTCCTATGATGTTAGAGGGGATTTTTCCAAGTAGTTTAAGTGGAGAGAATTTAGAAGAGGAGAAAAGGTTGTATTATGTAGCTTGTAGTAGAAGTAAGGAGTTTTTGTATCTGCTCTATCCAGAGTACTTTTATGAGAAGTTGGGGTATTTTAATAAAAAGTCCTCTTTTTTAAAGTTTTAGCTAAATTTTAATACAAAAGTATTTTTAAGTTATGTGATATAAGGCTCCTAACTATCTAACAAAGTAGCTATGATAAATAAAAAAATCCTCAGTAGAGATACTGGGGATTTTTTAGTCCACAAACCCCGTAGGGTGTGAGGTCAGAATTAATTATGTTTTTTAATCCACCATACAATAAGGAAAACCACCCCAATAAAAAGAATAGCTCCGCCATCCAAATTGATAACTGGATTTGAAATAATTATGTTCATTTCTGAACCTCCACAAAATAATGTTATAACTACTATCTACAAAGTTCATCAAAACTTTATAGACATGAAATAAGCTTTCACGGCGGAGTGAAAGCTTATCTCATTGATGATTATATAACAATTATTTTGTGCCCTTTAGGGTACTTAAATTATAACAACTATCTTTCAAAAAGTCAAATTGTAGAAAATAAAATTGCTAAAATAAAGTTTTAATGAAATATTCATATTATATAATAAAATAAGCCTTCACCTAAGTGAAAGCCTATCTTAAATCTATTAATCATTTAATTTAAGTACAGATACAAATGCCTCTTGTGGTATCTCAACATTTCCTATACTCTTCATTCTTTTCTTTCCTTCTTTTTGTTTTTCAAGAAGTTTTTTCTTTCTTGTGATATCTCCACCATAACATTTAGCAATAACATTCTTTCTAAACGCTTTAATAGTTTCTCTAGCTATTATCTTAGAACCTAAAGCAGCTTGAATAGGGATTTCAAATTGTTGTCTAGGAATAACATCTTTTAGTTTTTCACAAATAGCTCTTCCTCTTGAGTAAGCTCCATCTTTATGAGCAATAAATGAGAAAGCATCCACAGGTTTACCAGAAACTAGGATATCAACCTTAACAAGATCAGATTCTTTATACCCTACAAGTTCATATTCAAAAGAAGCATAACCTTTAGTTCTTGATTTTAACTTATCATAGAAATCAATTACGATTTCAGCTAGTGGAAGTTCATAAGTAAGAAGTGATCTAGTATCATCAATATAGTCCATACCGATGAAAATACCTCTCTTCTCTTGACAAAGTTCCATTACATTTCCAACATACTCTTTAGGTACAATTACCTTACCTCTAATAAATGGTTCTTCAACTGAAACTCTACCCTTTCCAGCATCTGGGAACTCACAAGGGTTGTCTATTACAAGAACGTCTCCTCTATCCATATTAACTTTGTATTCAACTGATGGAGTAGTAGAAATCAAGTCAATATCATACTCTCTTCTAAGTCTTTCAACAATTATCTCCATGTGAAGTAGTCCTAAGAATCCACATCTAAATCCAAATCCTAAGGCGATAGATGTTTCAGGAACGAAAGTAAGTGAGGCATCATTTAATTGTAATTTTTCAAGAGCATCTCTCAAATCCTCATAATCATCAGTAAATAGTGGGTAAATTCCAGCAAATACCATTGATTGAGCAGGTTTAAATCCAGCTAGTGGGAATATACAAGGCTCTTTTGCATTTGTAATTGTATCCCCAACTCTTGTATCGTGAATAGTTTTAACTCCTGTGATAATATATCCAACTGATCCAGATGTTAAAGCATCTTTAGGTTTCATTGTAGGAGAGAAAACTCCAACTTCTAAAACGTCAAATTCTTTTTCAGTAGACCAGATTTTAATTCTATCTCCTTTTTTAAGAGTTCCGTCTAAGATCTTAACATATGTGATAACCCCTCTGTAATCATCAAATTTAGAGTCAAAAATCAGAGCTTTTAAAGGTGCTTCCTCATCATATGCAGGAGCAGGAACTTTTTGAACAATAGCTTCAAGCAGATCTTCAATTCCAATTCCTGTCTTTCCTGAACACATAACAGCATCGTCAGCAGGAAGTCCAATTATATCTTCAATCTCATTTTTAACCTTTTCAGGATCAGCAGCTGGCAAGTCAATTTTATTGATAACTGGCACAACTTCAAGATCATTTTCAATAGCTAAATACACATTTGCTAGAGTTTGAGCTTCTACACCTTGAGCAGCATCAACAACAAGCAATGCCCCTTCACAAGCTGCTAGAGATCTTGAAACCTCGTATATAAAGTCAACGTGTCCTGGAGTGTCAATTAAATTTAATTCATACTCAATACCATCTTTAGCTGTGTAATAAAGAGTAACAGCTTGAGCTTTTATAGTAATTCCCTTCTCTCTTTCAAGTTCCATAGAGTCAAGAAGTTGCTCTTTCATCTCTCTTTTAGCAACAGTTCCTGTAAATTCAAGAAGTCTATCTGCTATTGTAGATTTTCCGTGATCTATATGAGCAATAATCGAAAAGTTTCTTTTGTGCTTTTGCAACATAGTTTCTATTTCCTCCTAAATCGTTTTATATCTTACATAATATTATAAAAGAATTTCCAAATCTTGTAAATACAAATTTATCAAATAAGGTTAATTTTATAGAATTTTTTAAATTTAACTATAACTTTATAATTATATCAGTTATCCTTATAAAAGTCAATATTTGGCAATGTTTGAGGGGAAAGAAAAGATTGATTATCTACAATTAAAAAAATTTAAATATAAAATTCTATCTGATTATCAACTAGAGATAATAAAAAAACATTTTCTATAAAATGCGACTTCTCTCATTAATATGTCTTTTTTTATAAATGAAATAAAAGTTATTCACTAAAATGTCACAATTTTGTAATAGAATACTAGAATATAATTAAATTTTTAAGGAGGATAAAGTGAATAAACTGCTTATAATTATCTCTTCAATTTTGCTAGTTTCTTGTAGCTCTGTGGATAGTGAAAAGAAACAGGCACTTAGAATGAAGAGTTTAGCTGATAAAGAAAATGAAAGTAAAAAATATTTTCAACAGTACAACAACACATTGACTTTAGATAGAGCTATTCAGTTAAGTGTTGAAAGAAACCTCACTTTAAAAACAAAAACTATTGAACAGGAGATAGCTAGATTAGATAAAAAGATAGCTTTTGGGAATTTTCTGCCTAAGGTATCTTTAGGGTATAGCTACACTATGTTAAATGATAAGATTATGGGAGAAACAAAGGATACTGCTCTACCTATACCACTTCCAATATCTCTTGGACTGGAAACAAGATTGGTAGATAAAAACCTTTCTCTTTTTAGTGTAAATGCTCAAATGCCTATTTTTGTACCTGCAACTTGGTTTTTATACAGTGCTAGACAAAAGGGTGAAAATATTTCATCTCTAACTAGAGATTTAACAGAAAAGATGATAAAACTCCAGACTATTGGACAATATCACTATATTTTAGCCCTTGAATCTGAAAAGGAGTATCTAAAACAGGAGCTAGAATTTGCTAAGGAGTTTAATAGAAGTGCTAAAATTGCTTTAGAGGCAGAGGCAATACTTCCTTGGGAGTATGAGGGAACTGAGCAAATTGTTCAGATGAGAGAGTTTGCATTAAAACAAAATGCAAGAGACTTACAGTCAGCAAAAATGTCACTTATGAATAATCTGGATATGTATCCATTGTTAGATTTTCAACTTGAGAAACCTCAATACAATGAGGATGTGAAGATCCCAACATTGGAAGAGACTATCTATGAGGCTCTTAAGAATAGTGAGCTTATACAAATTAGAGAGGGAGCAGAGGATATAAGTAAAGATGTGACTAAAATTGCTATTAGCAATTTCCTACCTAAGATTGTTTTAACTGGTGGATACTTTAATACAAGTAATGCTGCTCTTACAGATCCAGACTTTTTTATGGGAACTTTAGGGGGAATGTTCTCTATTTTCAATGGTTTCCAAAATGTAAATGAATACAAAAAAGCTAGAAAAAATCAGGAGATCGCCTTTATAAAACGTGAAGAGGAGATTATGAAAGTTATTTTTGAAACTGTAAATGCTTATAATAGTTTGGAGAGTAGCAGAGAAGAGAGGGATATTGCCCTTAAAAACTTTGTTGTAAGTACAGGTAGATTCAATCAGAAAAAACTTGAAAAGGAAACTGATTCCATAGATAATTGGGAATATATTCAAGGGGTGGCTGAGTATGAAAAGGCTCTTAGTTTAAAGGAAAAAGCAGAGTATAAATATAGAGTTTCCCTAGCTACTCTCAATATGCTAACTGGAAAAGATATTTTTGCCAAAGGAGAGAAGAAAGATGAAAAAACTAAATAGTAAGATTTTAATAGTGGCAGCAGCTATGTTGTTGGTAGCTGGGTGTGGAAAAGATGAGAAAGTTGAAGAGGTGATTCGCCCTGTAAAAGTTGTAGTTGCTGGGGGAGATCAAGTTACTGAAGATATTGTATTTTCAGGGATTACAGTGCCTAGTAAAGAGACAATTCTATCCTTTAAAATAGCTGGACCTGTGGCAAATATCAATTTAACTCAAGGGCAGAAAGTGAAAAAAGGTGAAATTGTAGCTGAAATGGATACACGTGATTACAAGGTTAATCTTGAAGTGTACAAAAAGAAGTATGATGCTGCTAAGGCTGCCAGTGATAATGCAACTTTCCAGTACAATAGAGCTGAAAAGATGTATAAAGGTGGGGCTATGTCTAAAAAGAATTTTGATATGGTAACTGCTCAAAAGAAAGCTGCTTTCTCTATGTTGAAAGAGGCTGAACAAGGAGTGGCAAATGCTACCAATAAATTGAAAGATACACAGTTAAAAGCTCCATATGATGGGTATATCTCTAAGAAGTTTGTGGACTCTGGAAGTGTGGTAAATGCAGGTACTCCAATAGCTGTAATCACTGCTGAAAAAGCTCCAGAGATAAATATCAGTGTAGCTGGTAAGGATATTAAACTTTTAGAGAATATCTCTGAGGCTGTGTTTATTCCTAATGATACTCCAGATAAAACTTACTCTTTGACATTGAAAGAGATTGGAAAAAATCCAGAGTTTGCAAAGATAACTTATCCAGCAGTTTTTGAGATAAAAGGTGGAGATGATATTAGAGTTGGAAGCAGTGGAAAGGTTATTGTAAAATCAAACATTGATGCTAGAAAAGAGATTTTCATCCCTGTGACTGCTCTATTTGAAGACAATGGTAGCAAAGTATATATATTTGAAAATGGTACAGTAGTTGCCAAGGATGTAAAGATAGGAAACCTTAAAAATGATGGAACTATTGAGATTCTTGAGGGACTAAAAAAAGATGATAAGGTTATAAGTGCAGGGGTTAATAATATAGTTGATGGAGAAAAGGTTAAACTTCTTCCTGAGCCTAGTAAGACAAATGTTGGAAATATAATGTAGAGGTGAGGAAGATGAGTATAATTGATTATTCTATAAAAAATAGAGTTGTAACTATCTATCTTACAGTGATTTTAATAGTTGGTGGGATACTTTCCTATGTAAAATTAGGGAAGTTAGAGGATCCTGAATTTAGAGTAAAAGAGGCTATTGTCTTAACTCTATATCCTGGGGCAAACCCTCATCAAGTTGAGCTTGAGGTTACTGATGAGATAGAGAGTGCATTGCAACAGATTGGGCATACTGAGTATATTGAGAGTATGTCAAAGGCTGGATATTCAGAGGTTAAAATCAAGCTAAAAGAGGATCTAAAAGCTGAGGTTATAGATCAATATTGGGATAATGTTAGAAAGAAGATAAATGATGTACAGAGTAAACTTCCTACTGGAGCATTGCCATCTATTGTAATGGATGATTACGGAGATGTATATGGAATGTTCTTTGCTATTACAAGTGATGGGTATTCAACAGAGGAGCTTAACGATTATGTTACATATATTAGAAGAGAACTTCAAGGGCTTTCAGGTGTATCAAAAACAACTGTTTATGGAAAAGTGGATACAGCAGTTGAGGTACTTATTGATAGAGAAAAGGTATCTGCTCTTGGAATAAATGAAAAGTTGATACTTGCATCTTTCCTATCTCAAAATCTTCCAGCATATAGCAGTGGTATGGAGCATGGAGATCTAAAGATAAGAGTAAATATTAATGAGGGATTCAACTCTTTAGAGGACATTGGAAACTTAGTTATCTTCTCTAAGGATAATTTAAGAGGGGGAGAAGAGGTTGTACTTCTTAAAGATATTGCAACTATAAAGAAATCTCAAGTTACACCTATTAGAAACAAAATGAGATATAATGGTAAAGAGGCTATGGGGCTTATGCTCTCTCCTGAAACAGGTACTAACGTAATTGATACAGGTAAACAGATTGAGGAGAAGTTACAAGAGATAAAATCTAATCTACCTAAGGGGATTGAGATTGAGAAAATCTACTATCAGCCAGAGCTTGTAACAACAGCCATTGGGCAGTTTGTAAGCAACCTTGTGGCATCAGTTGTGGTAGTTGTTGGGGTTCTGTTATTTACAATGGGAATGAGAAGTGGACTTATCATTGGAAGTGGGCTTATTCTTTCAATTTTAGGTACATTGATATATATGTTAGCAGTTAAGATGGATATGCAGAGAGTTTCTCTAGGTTCATTTATAATTGCAATGGGAATGTTAGTTGACAATGCTATTGTTATTGTTGATGGGGTTCTTGCAGATATGGAAAAAGGTGAGGAGAGATACACTTCATTGACTAAAACAGCTAAGAAAACAGCTATCCCACTATTGGGAGCAACAGTTATAGCTGTAATGGCATTCTTGCCAATGTACTTGATGCCAACAGATGCTGGGGAGTATATCTCAAGTTTGTTCTGGATAATGGCTGTTTCATTGGGGCTTAGCTGGGTTCTTGCTCTTACTCAAATCCCTGTGTTCTGTGATCTTTTCCTACAAGTTAAAAAGAGAGAAGAAAAAGGGAAAAAGGAGAAGTTCTTTGAGTTTTGTCACAACTTCTTAGAAAAGGTTTTAGCACATAGAATGTTATCTCTAGGTGTCGTAATTGGAGCATTTGTATTTTCAATGATACTATTTACAAGATTGCCTATTACATTCTTCCCAGATTCAGACAAAAAAGGTTTTGTTGTCAATCTTTGGTTGCCAGAGGGAACATCTCTGAACAAAACTGATGAGATAAGTAAGATTGTGGAAAATGAGATTTTAAAAGATGAAAATGTAACTGTTGCTGCTGGAGCTGTTGGTGGTTCTCCGTCGAGATACTATGTTGCAACTATTCCAGAGCTACCTAATGAAAGTTTCTCACAAATAATTGTAGCCGTAAAAGATTTGGATAGTGTAAATAGAGTTGGAAAAAATATTAAGAAGTTTGTAAGTGAAAATATCCCTGATGCAAGGGTTGAGATTAGAAAATATGTAAATGGTATCCCTACTAGATACCCTGTTGAGCTTAGAATTTCTGGAGCTGATCCCTATGTATTGAGAGAGCTTTCAAAGGATGTTATGGATATTATGAGAAAGACTCCTCACACAGAAAATATTCAAACAGATTGGAAAAATAAGGTTTTAACTTGGGCTCCTAAACTTGCTCAAAATGTAGAGAGAAAGAATATGATCTCTCCTATGGATGTGGCTAATTCTATAAGTAAGGCAACTGATGGAGTTACTATTGGTAAATACAAAGAGGGAACAGAGCTTATGCCGATAGTTATTAGAGAGAAATCTGGTGGGCAACAGATTGATGTAAACAGTATTGGGCAGATTCCTGTTTGGGGGCTTGGATTGAAAAATCTACCTCTTAATAAGATAATTGAAAAAGAGGAGCTTAAATGGGAAGATCCTGAAATTCACAGAAGAAACAGAGTTAGAACAATTACTGTTCAATGTGATGTGAAAGATGGACAAACTGCTGAAAGTGTTAGAAAGATGATAGCAAAAGAGGTTGAAAAGTTAGAAATCCCAGCAAATTATAAACTTGAATGGGGTGGAGAGTACTATGAACAAAATAAAAACGTATCTGCTGTGCTTTCATCTGTGCCACTACAAGGTATTATAATGTTCTCTATCTGTGTATTCCTATTTGCTAGTTTAAGAGATCCATTTATAATATTTGTTATTCTGCCTCTTTCATTTATTGGAATTGCTCCTGGATTGTTTATTTCTGGACGTTCATTTGGATTTATGTCTATAATTGGAGCTATCAGTTTAACTGGTATGATGATTAAGAACTCTATTGTGTTGATTGATGAGATTAAATATGAGATCAATATTGAGAAAAAAGATCCATATACAGCTGTAATTGATTCTGCTGTAAGTAGAATCCGTCCTGTTTCTATGGCATCTGTAACAACAATTTTTGGTATGTTGCCACTTGTGTTTGATCCACTTTATGGGGATATGGCTATTACAATAGTGTTTGGACTTACAGCATCTACAATGCTTACATTGTTTGTAGTTCCACTTTTATATGCTATGCTTTATAAAATCAAGAAAAATGATTGATAAAATAAATGTTATATAATTTTAGTACACATTATTTTAGAAAAATTACACAATATTTAAAAATAATATTGTGATTACGAAGAAGATTTGTCGGGTTCTTATAGTAGCAGGAATGGGAAAAGGATCAAAGGTGGATTAATAGGAGTTAGGGATTTATC
>UQQO01000091.1 GCA_900543175.1 uncultured Fusobacterium sp. | reverse complement strand
CATATAAAATATTAAAAATTTTTTATATAAAGTCAATTTATAATTTCCTTAGAAACAAAAAAGCCCACAAACATTGTGTTTGTGAGCTCCATAAAATCCAAACAATTATCTTTTTGAGAATTGAGGACTTCTTCTTGCTTTTTTCTTTCCGTATTTCTTTCTTTCAACCATTCTTGAGTCTCTAGTTAAGAATCCAGCTTCTCTTAAAGCAGCTTTTAAAGTTTCATCAGATAATAAAAGTGCTCTTGATACTCCGTGTCTGATAGCTCCAGCTTGTCCAGAGTTTCCTCCTCCAACTACATTAACTCTTACTTCAAATTTGTCTAAAGTTTCAGTTAATACTAATGGTTGTTCAACTATTCTAGAAAGAATTTGTCTTCCTCCAAAATACTCAGACATAGGTTTTCCATTTATTACAATTCCTTTTCCTCCAGGAATTAATCTTACTCTTGCTACAGAAGTTTTTCTTCTACCAGTTCCTCTATATTGAATCATTTCAGCCACTGTCATTTACCCCCCTATTAAAATTCTACCTTTACTGGTTTTTGTGCTGTATGTGCATGCTCTGCACCTGCGAACACTCTTAATCTTGTTAGTTGTTCTCTTCCTAATTTATTTTTTGGAAGCATTCTTTTAACAGCTAGCATTAGTAGTTCTTCTGGTCTTTTTTCTAAGATTTCTCCTAGTCTTCTTTCTCTTATTCCTCCTGGGAATCCTGAGTGGTTGTAGTATTTTTTGTCAGTTAATTTGTTTCCTGTTACAACAATTTTAGCTGCGTTAGTAACTACTACATAATCTCCTCCATCAACGTGTGGAGTGAAAGTTAATTTTTCTTTACCCATTAATTTTTTAGCTATTTCAGTTGCTAATCTTCCTAATATTTGCCCTTCAGCGTCATAATGATGCCATTCTCTAACAACATCTTCTTTTCTTTGCATAAAAGTATACTTTTTCACTTTAATTTTTCCTCCTCAAATGTTATATCTTCTAATATAACGCAACGGTCCTTTGTGGGAAAGGTTTAATATACCTTATTATTATATTAGATTCTCTCTATTTTGTCAAGAATTTTTATTTATTTTTCTTCACTATTTTCTTTAGTTTCTTCTTCTTTTTTCTCAGGTTGCTTAGGAATAGGATTTCCAAACATCCATTCAATTTGTCTTCTCATTCCAGTTAATTCAAAAACTTTATCTCCTACTACTAATCTATCATTTTCAGGAATAGCTATATGTCCCTCTTCAAGCGGAGCATCTTTATCTAAGCTCACTTGAATTTTAACTGCTTCCTCTGCTCCAACAGGTTTAAATTCAGTTTTAACAGTTTTTATTACTCCATCTGTAGCAATAATCTTAGCTATTTCTTCATCAGAGAATCTTCTTTGAGGTGGATAGTCAGCTATAAATAGATCTGCTGTTTGGATAAATTTAACCTTATCTTCAGCTACTTTTTCAAATATATCTACTGTATATTTTCCTCTTTCTGTTACTAAGAATTTCTCTAAGTCAACTATTTTCTTTCCTACTCCAAATGGATCTAACATTACTCCAAACTCTCCTTTAGTTATTAAAGAATCATCTGGTGCATTTAATCTTATTTCAAACATTGTTGGTCTTTCTAATTCTGAAAAAGTAAATACTATTGAAAGATTTACCATTGGAAATGGGAACATTGGTTGAATTAAGTTATCAAAAGCTCCTAAAATATCTACAACTCCAGGAACTTGTGGATTTGGTTGTGCTTTGTATGCTGTAACTATACTTTTTAATTTTGGCATCTTCTTTACCCCTCTTTATTTATTGATTTTTAAACATTTACTTTAATATATCATATTTTTTTTAGCTTTGCAAACTAAAGGAGAGATTAACTCTCTCCTAGATTAATTTTATTTCATAACATAAAATTCAAAAGTTGTTCCTTTATTTTCCTCAGAGGTAATTGAAATTTTTCCTCCACATTTTTCTACAAGGTTTTTAACTATTGCTAATCCCAATCCAGTACCACCTAAGTTGCTAGTTCTAGCTTTATCAACTCTGTAAAATCTATCAAATACCTTATATTGCTCTCCTAGTGGTATTCCTATTCCATTATCACTTACCTTAAAGTTGTATCTGTCATTTTCCTCCTCTATCTTAATTTTTACACAAGGAGTTTTTGAACTATTGTATATAATCCCATTTTCCACTAGATTTTTTAAGATCATAGTAACTTTTTCAAAATCTGTTCTTATATACTCATTCTCATCATTAACTTTAACTTCATACTGAATTTTTCCATTCTTTCTCTTTAAAATCATTTCCAATGTTGTTTCTAAATTCTCTTTTATCTTATCTATTCCAACTTGTGTCATATTTAAGATATTAGAATTTTCTATCTTAGATATGTTTAAAAAATCCAAAACAATATTTTCCAGTCTCTCAACATTTCCTTTAATAACATTTAAGAATTTTATTCTCATTGATTCTGGAGCATCTTCTAAAGCTATTAAATACCCTTTTATATTTGTTAAAGGTGTTTTAAGTTCATGGCTTACATTACTTATAAAGCTCTTTTGTACCTCAACAGCCTTTCTAGTACTTGTAATATCTTTTATCGTTACTAATATTTGCCCACTAAAATCAATATGTTTTAAAGTAACTATAAAGTATCTTTTTAAAGCTTGAACATATACTTCTTCTTTAAAGTTCTTCTTCTCTACGATACCTTTTTTCATCACATCAATCAATTCAATATATCTTATACACTCCATATACTTCTCTCTTGAGTGATCAATAAGGTAACTTAAAACACTATTTTTTACTATAAATTTCCCATCACTATTCATCAATCCGATAAAAATATCCACTGATGAGATAACTAAAGATAAGGTTTTTCTTTCACTTTGTAATCTTTCAATATTTTCAAGATTTTTACTTTGCCACTCTTTTAAAATATTCCAAAATTCAAAAAACCATTTTTCCTCTTTAAGATAGTTTATATTTCCCTTTTCTCCATTCTCCAAAAATCTCTTCATCTTTGTTATCTTATTATAGAAATCTCTTTTTATATAGTTTTTATAAAAGAAGTGAATAGCAAAATTCAGAGCTATAAAAAATAGTACCTGAATAAATAAAAACTCCTTAATCTGTCTAAGCTCTTTAGAGTAATCACTAGATGTTCTTATTATATACTCCTCACCAAACTTATTTTCAAATCCTGTGGCATAGTAAGCCAAAACATACCCCATTGTTTTACTTTTTCTTATATCAAATCCCTCTTGCCCTTGTAGAGCCTCTTGAACCTCTTTTCTCTCTAAATGGTTGTCCATATGCTCTTCTCTTGAAACATTTTTAGAGTCATATTCTACCTTTCCATTTTTATCAATAAGGGTAAATCTCAAATCACTATCTGCAAAAATTTGACTGTATCTTTCATGTGAATTATCTTCAGCTAATCTTTTTACTAAAATAATATCTTGTTTTAATGTCTGTTTAGCTCTTTGTTGATACAGATTTGAAAGAATAGAGGAATTTAATCCTACAAATATTCCCTCTATAATCAATATCATTATAAGAGTTATTATCTCTTTTCTTCTAATTTGTAACCAACTCCTTTCACTGTCTTTATACACTCAGCTAATTCTGGTATCTTATCTCTAAGTTTTGAAATATATACATCTACAGTTCTATCTCCTGTATAGTAATTACTATTCCAAACTCTATCTAAAATCTTATCTCTTGTTATTACTAAATCTTTATTTTGAACTAATAACAATAATAGATCATACTCTTTCTTAGAAAATTCTATCTCTTCTCCATTAAAAGTTACTGTATGTCTACTTTCATCTATCTCTATGTTTTTAAACTTATATTTTTCAACTTTTACTTCCCTATTTTTATTTTTTAAGAACTTCTTAATTCTTAAAACTAGCTCTCTAGGGTCAAAAGGTTTTTTCATATAATCATCTGCACCTATCTCAAGTCCCTCTAATACATCTTCTATCTCTGTTTTTGCAGTAAGCATTATTATAATTGGCTCTCCATATTCAGAAGATATATCTTTTACTATTTTAGCAAAATTTTTCCCATCTAAATTTGGTAACATCAGATCTAAAACTACTAAATCATGTTTTTTCTCTCTCAACAGTTTTAAACCCTCTAACCCATCAGAGGCTCTATCCACCTCATATCCCTCTTTTGTTAAAAAATAGGAAATTAGTTCTTGTATCTCTTTGTCATCTTCTACTATTAAAATTTTCATATTTTCTCTCCTAAAAAATATTTTTCTATATCTTATATTATATCACAAAATAAAAATGCCCACTTAAAATTCTTCTAAGTGGGCTAAAATTTTTAGTTCCTTATTTTAATTTATTTTACTGGAACAAATCCTTCATTTTTCATTATCTCTTGTCCTTCAGAAGAAACTGCATAATCTACTATTCCCTTAACTTCTCCCTCTCTTGCAGCATCTGCATACCAGAATACTTCTCTAGCTATTGGATAAGTTTTGTTAAGTACATTTTCTGGTGTTGCAGCAACTCCATCTACTGTTATTGCTTCTACACTACTATCCATGTATCCCATTCCAATATATCCAATTGCATATTTGTTAGCTTTGATCTCTTGTTTTATAGCTTCATTTGAAGGCATATATAGTGTTTTTGCACCATATTCTTGAGTTCCTTTAGAGTTACCTTCTCTGATGATGTGTTCTTTAAAGAATTCGTGAGTTCCTGAAGATGAGTCTCTTGATAGAACTACTATTTCAGCATCTTCTCCACCTAGTTCTTTCCAGTTTGTGATCTCTCCTCTAAATACTTTTCCTAGAGTTTTATCATCTATATCTTTTACTGGGTTTGTTTTATTAGCTATTATTGTAATTCCATCATATCCAACTACTATTTCATCTACATTCATACCTTTTGCTTTAGCTTGATCTATCTCTTTTGATTTAATGTTTCTTGATGCCATAGCTATATCAGTTGTTCCATTTATTAAAGCTGAAATTCCAACTCCTGATCCTCCACCAGTTACTGCTATTCTTGCTCCCTTATGTTCACTCATATATTTTTCTGCTATTGCTTGAGAAGCATTTAATATTGTATCTGATCCTTTTATTTGTACAACTTTTGATCTTGCTTCTGATACTTGTCCTAATCCTAGTCCACCAGCTACTATTAATGCCATTATCATTCCATTTCTAAAAAATTTCATTTTGTTCCTCCCTAAAAATTTTATTTTTTCTTTACGACCTTACTATATTCTTTACTTGTTAAACAAGTATTAATTTATTGTAAAACTGCTGTAAAATTTTTTTAACACAATTTTTACATTCAATTAATACATCATTAACAGAGCTACATTAAAATTAACATGAATTAAATGATTAAATAAAATTTTTTATATACATTTAGGAGGTCAAATGTTTTCTATTAGAAGGTTTAAAGATTCAAGTATGAAACACATTCTATTTGGGGTAGGAGTTTCAAATATAATTATTATATTTCTAATCTTTCTATTTATATTCTCAAATGGAATGAAGTTTTTCGGTCACTATTCTGCAAAGGATTTTTTCTTTGGTGCAAAATGGATATCACTGTCTGAGTTTTATGGACTGTTACCACTATTAGTCGGTTCTTTCTGGGTTACTTTAGTAGCACTTGTTATATCTATCCCTGTTGGAATCTTTACTGCTATCTATATAGCTGAATATGCTTCTCCAAAAATGAGAACAACATTCAAAATTATAATTGAAACTATGTCAGCTATTCCATCAGTTGTTCTAGGGTTTATCGGTCTATATGCTCTATCATCTATTGTAAAAAATGCTTTTAGCTTAAACAGTGGACTTACAGCTCTTACAGGGGGAATAATGCTAGCTTTCATGGCAATCCCTACAATTGTAAGTATAGCTGATGACTCACTTAATGCTCTTGATAAATCATATAAAGAAGCATCTCTTGCTTTAGGAGCTAATAAAGTTGAAACAATATTTAATGTTCTTCTTCCTGCTGCTTTCCCAGGAATATTTGCTGGAATAATGTTAGGATTTGGAAGAATTATAGGGGAAACTCTTACTGTGTTAATGATCACTGGTAACTCACCTATACTTGCTACATCACCTCTTTCTCCAGTAAGAACACTTACAGCAACAATAGCTGCTGAGATGGGAGAGGTAGTTCAAGGAAGTACTCACTACTTTGCTCTTTTTGCAATAGGTATAATTCTTTTCTTCATCAGTTTTATTACTAACAGTATAGCTGATAGATTTATTCAAAAATCAAGAAAATTTAATTAATCATAAGGAGTATAAAATGATTTTAGTCAAGAAGAAAAAAGAAAAAATCGTAGAAAATTTAATTAAAATAATTGGTATTCTCTCTATTATTCCAGTTTTTATCATATTAGGTTATATAGTTTTTAAAGGTATCTCAGCTATTTCATGGGATTTTTTAACTAAGATGCCTGAAGATGGAATGAGGGCTGGGGGAATCTTCCCAGCAATAGTTGGAACTATCTGGCTTACTATTGGAACTATTCTTATATCTGTTCCTTTTGGGGTTTTAACTGGAATCTACTTAGTTGAATATGCAAAAGACAACTGGTTAACTAGAATAATAAATTTAACAATTATTAACCTAGCTGGTATCCCTAGTATTATCTATGGACTTTTCGGTATGGCTCTATTTGTAATCTTTCTAAAATTTGATGTATCTATTCTTTCTGGATCACTTACATTAGGAATTATGTGTCTTCCAGTAATAATAACATCTACTAGAGAATCTCTTTTAGCTATACCTAACCATTTAAGAGAAGCATCTCTTGCTTTAGGAGCTACAAAATGGGAAACTATTACAAAAGTAATCCTTCCTGCTGCTCTTCCTGGAATCCTTACTGGAGTTATCCTTAGTATCTCAAGAGCTGCTGGAGAAACTGCTCCAATAATGTTTACTGCTGTAGCCTTTTACTTACCATTCCTACCAGAAACACCTTGGGATCAAGTAATGGCTCTACCTTACCATCTATATGTTATATCTACTCAAGTTCCAAATATGCCTCTTGAGTATATGACTGGTACTCTATTTGTTCTAGTTGTTATCACAATTAGTTTCAACCTTATCGGTGCTGCAATTAGACAAAAATTTAACAAAAATAATTAATTTTTAATATATCTAGGAGGAAATAAAAATAATGAATAATGATGATATTAGAATTCTGGTAAAAAACTTTAATTTCTATTATGGTAATTTCCAAGCACTGAAAAATATCAATATGGAAATTAAAAGAAATAAAGTTACTGCTCTTATTGGACCTTCAGGTTGTGGAAAATCTACTTTCCTTAGATCTATCAACAGAATGAATGACCTAATTTCTGGAAGCAGATATGAAGGTGAAATTATATTTGATGGAAAAAATATCTTTGATAAAGATTGTGATATAGTTGATTTAAGAAAAAATATTGGAATGGTTTTCCAAAAACCAAATCCATTCCCAAAAACTATCTATGAAAATTTAGTTTATGCTCCTAAATTACATGGTGAAAAAGATAAAGATAAGCTTGATGAGATTGTTGAAAGCTCTTTAAAATCAGTTGCTCTTTGGGATGAAGTAAAGGATAAACTACATAAATCTTCTCTAGGACTTTCTGGAGGACAACAACAGAGATTATGTATAGCAAGAGCTATATCTGTAGATCCTCAAATTCTATTAATGGATGAGCCTACATCAGCTCTTGACCCAATATCTACTGCAAAAATTGAAGAATTAATTAGACAATTAGAGAAAAAATATAGTATTATCATAGTTACACACAATATGCAACAAGCTTCAAGAATATCTGAATACACTGGATTTTTCTACCAAGGTGTTTTAGAAGAGTTTGATAGAACTGAGCTTATATTTACAACTCCTCATAAAAAGAAAACTGAAGATTATATTACTGGAAAATTTGGATAGAAAGAATTTTAAATATAAAGCTTATAAGGAGAATTAGGAGGATAAAATGAAAAATTTGCAAGAAAGTCTTGAAGGACTTAATCAACACTATTTAGAACTTTTAAAGAATCTTAATAGAGTTTTAGATGTAAATATTGAAATGTTACATAATCAAAAATTTGAACCTGTTTTATATGGTGAATGTGTAGTTGTAGAGGATATTATAAATGCTTTTGAAGTTAAATTAAAAGAGGATTCTATCATATCTATTGCTAGGTTCCAACCAGCAGCAGGAAATTTAAGATTTTTAATTATGTTAATTAACTGTGCTAGACTTTTAGAGAGAATGGGGGACCTTTTAAAAGCTAACTTAATTATTATCAGAGAGATAGAAAAAAAATCCCCTCAAGTTGCTCAATATCTAAATGAGATACTTTATCCAATGGTATCTAAGATAAGAACAATCTATGAAAGTTATATTTCAGCATTTATTAATAGTGATGAAAAAGCTCTTTATGCTCTTTTAACTGAAGATGATGAGATTGATGAGTTAGCAGAAAAAAATTTAAAAGCTCTTATAAATATTATGAAAGCCTCTCCAGAAAATGTAGAAGGTGGAACACAACTTGTTCTTCTAAATAAAAAATATGAGAGATTCTCAGATCATGTTATGCACTTAGTAGTTGATCTAGTATATATTTTAAAAGGTGAAAACCTTAGAAAATTAGAGCTTTTAGAAGAGAAAAAATTAAAAAAATAAATTTTCTTGTTGACAATTTATTTTACTTGTGATATACCTAAAACAACAAAAGATTTTAAGTAAAAGGAGGTTCAAAATGTTTTTTAGCAAGTTAAGGATAAGGAAAAATGAAAATACTATAAAAAATAAATACCTTATCTTTTTAGTGTGCTAGAGGACATTATGTACTCTTAACTTTTATTTATAATTTTATATTAATATTTTTGTGCCAATTCTATTGAATTTTAAGGTACAATTTTATTGCATATATTTTTTAAAAATAATGTCAGTAT
>UQQO01000090.1 GCA_900543175.1 uncultured Fusobacterium sp. | reverse complement strand
AAAAAGAGAGCTGAGTAAAACATTTTTTTTAAAATGTTACTCAGCTTTTTTTATTATCTCATATTCCCAAGTGATAATTCCACCAAATTCATATATATTATCATACCCCATTAAAGCTAACTTTGCAGAGGCATCCAAACTTCTATGCCCACTTCTACAATAAACTAAAATAGGTTTACTTTTATCTTCTAAATTTAAATTTAAGGGATCAAAGTGTCCTATCTCCTCATTAGGAATATTTATAGCATTGGGTATATGTCCATACTTGAACTCTAATTCTGTTCTTACATCTAAAATAATATAATCATCTAAAGTGTCCATCATCTCTTTGGCTTCATCTTGAGATATACGTTTATATAATAAATCTTTCACAAGCTCCTCCTAAAATATAATCTGATATTATTATACATTAGGATTGTGACAAAACTGTGATTATACTAAACCTTTTTTATCAAGTTTATTTATAACTATTCAACTATCTATTCATAAATAAACAGTTATATAAATAAGCTCAGTTATCTAGTACATCGCTAGGTTTTGATAAAGTACCTTTATTATTTATGTTAATTAGTCAATTTAAGTTATTAAAATTTCTTTTAAATATCAGCTAAATTCCATGTCGTAGAATAAAGAGAGAGTAATACTCATCTGACTAAAATTCCGAAACTCGACTTCGTCTCAAACACGTCGGAATTTTTAGCGTCAGATTTCGTAACTCTCTCTAGCATTCTTCTCCAAATTCCATTTTAGCTGATATTAGGAAAAAATTCTTTTTCTTTAATATTTATATTTAATAAAATAATTCTGGCTCTTTTCTATCTGTGCAGTTTGTTTCTAAGTAATTTATAATCTTTTCAAGAGGGTTGTTAGGTATCTCTCTACCATCAAAAGTACAAACCTTAACACAAGCATAGCATCTTATACACTTTTCAACTTGAACAATATCTGGTTTTCTTTGATCAATAGCTCCAACTGGACAAACAGACCAACATTTTCTACAATAGATACAGTTATCATTTGCCATAGGAGCAAAGCTCATTTTTGGCATTCCATCTTTATATGGGAAGTTTCCTGGAACCTCAATATCATTTTTATAACTATTTTCTCTTACTAACTCATCAATTTTTTTACCAAAATTAATTGCAATTTCAATATCATTGTTGTCTGGTCTTTTTGTTCCAACCTTTTTAGTATATGAGTGTTCTCCAATAAATGTTCCACCTGCAATTACAGAGAAACCATTTTCTTTTAATATATTTTTTAATTCTAAAAGAGCATCTTCAAAAGCTCTATTTCCATAAACTACAACTGCCACAGCTAGTGTATTATTTCCATGAACTCTTTTTAAAATATTAGTAGCTATTTCAGGAACTCTACCTGCATATACAGGTACTCCAACAATAGCTATATCATTTTCTCCTAAATTAAAAACTTCATCATTTTCACAAGCAAAAGTTAGATCATGTTCAATAACTTCTCTTTCAAAACCTTTTCCAATTCCTTGAAGAGTTCTTTTTGTTGTGTGTGTTGGGCTGAAGTAAAATAAATGTATATTTTTCATATTATCCTCCATTACGTTAATAATTTCCTATTAAAGTTATACCTTAAAGAAAAATAAAAATCAATAAAAAATATTATTATACATTAGTTAAAATACAGTTTTTATATCTATTTTAGGTAATAAAAAAAGGCTGAGTAGCCTATAACTTTAAGTTTATTAAACTACACAACCTTTATAATTCAACTATTATTTTAATTATTCTCCTAAGAATATTTTAGTTAATTCCATAGGATCTACTATTACACCATCTCTGTAAACTCTCATGTTTCCTGATGCAATTTCATCTATAAGGATAACTTCATCATTTTTGTCAATACCAAATTCAAATTTGATATCATAAAGATCTAATCCTTTTTCTTTTAATACATCTCTAACTATTGTAGAAATTTCTTGTGTTCTTTCTTTCATAGATTCATATTGAGCAGCAGTCATAACTCCTAAATCTACTAATCCATCTTTAGTTACTAATGGATCTCCTAAAGCATCATTTTTAAATGTAGTTTCTACATATGCTGGTAAATCTGCTCCTTCAGTAATGTATTCATTGTAACGACGATAGAAACTTCCAACAGCTTTAAAACGGCAAATTACTTCTAATCCTTTTCCAAATGGTTTAGCTGGTACTACTTCCATAGTTCCTTTATCAAGATCTGCACTTATATAGTGAGTTTTTAACCCTCTATTATTTAAAATTTCGAAGAAATGAACTGACATTTTTAAGTTTGCTTTTCCAATTCCTTCAATTTTTAAACCAACTGTATTTTCTCCTGGATCGAAAACTCCATCTTTCCCTGTACAGTCATCTTTAAACTCTAATAAAAAATTCCCATTTTCTAACTTGTAGACATTTTTAGTCTTTCCTTGATAAACTTTTTCCATTTGTATCCTCCATATTTTATATATTGATTTTTTTAGCTTACCATAATTAAATTAAAATGTAACTTTTTTATCTTTTTATTATTGTAATACATTTTACAAAAAAATTAAAGTATTTTTTATTTTTTACTATTGAGCTATACTTTTTCAGTCTACTTCCGAACAAATTTTACGAAAATTTCTTTTAATATGAAATTTAAAGATATAAAGAAAGGCACTCTAAATGTGAGTGCCCTTCAAAAAATCTAGTATATTTATTAATAATTTTTTTCTTGTAACATAAAGTAAGCTTTTGGATGAGCACATACTGGACAAACTTCTGGAGCTTTTTTACCATAGTGAATGTGTCCGCAGTTTAAACATTCCCAAGCTACTTCTTTTTCTCTTTCAAATACCATTTCTTCTTTAATGTTAGCTAATAATTTTCTATATCTTTCCTCATGCTCTTTTTCTATTTTAGCTACTCCTTCAAAAAGTCTTGCTATTTCAGTGAATCCTTCTTCTCTTGCTGTTTTAGCAAATCCTGCATACATATCAGTCCATTCGTAGTTTTCACCTTCAGCTGCATCTAAAAGATTTTCTAATGTTGAAGGAATTTCTCCACCTTTTAAAATTTTAAACCAAAGTTTAGCATGTTCCTTTTCATTGTTAGCTGTAACTTCAAATAATTTGGAGATTTGTTCATAACCATCTTTTTTAGCTTTTGATGCATAATAAGTATATTTATTTCTCGCCTCTGATTCACCTGCAAATGCTGTCATAAGATTTTTTTCAGTTTTTGATCCTTTTAATTCCATTTACATCATCTCCTGTTTTTACATTATTGTAATGCTTACAATTATATTACCACATCATTAAGATAAAGTCAAATTTTTTTGATTTAGTCATTTTTTTTATGTATAATATTTCTATCTTAAAATCATAGGAGGAGATTATGAAATTTTATATAAAAAAATTTGAAGAGTTAACTGCTTTAGAAGTTTATGAGATTGGAAAAATTAGACAAGAGGTTTTTGTAGTAGAACAAAATTGTCCTTATCTTGATTTTGACAATAAAGATTTAAAATGTTACCATGTTTTTGCTAGAGATGAGGAGAAAGATAAAATAATATGTTATTCAAGGGTTATACCTAAAAATCTTTCTTATGATACTCCATCTATTGGGCGTGTGTTAGTTGATAAAGATTATAGACATAATGGATATGCTAGAGAGTTACTTTTACAATCTATTGAAGTTATAAAAAATAGTTTTTCTAATGAAAATATTACAATAGGTGCTCAATACTATCTTAGAGATTTTTATCACTCTTTGGGATTTGAAGAGATTTCAGAGAGATACGATGAAGATGGAATACCACATGTAGATATGTTTTTAAAACTTGTATAAAAGAAAAAGGCTGTCATTGACAGCCTTTTAAACTAAAAACTATTTTTTAATTCTTTCTACATATTCGTTAGTTCTTGTATCGATTTTAATCCATTCACCTTGCTCAACGAATAGAGGAACTTGAATTTCAAATCCTGTGTTGATTCTAGCTGGTTTCATAACTTTTCCAGTAGTATCTCCTCTTAGTCCTGGTTCAGTGTATTCGATTTGTCTTTCAAGGAAAGTAGGTAATTCTACTGCAACTGGAGTTGATTCGTAGTAAACTACGTCTAGTTCCATTCCTTCTTCTAGGTAGTTGATAGCATCTCCTAAATCTTCTTCTTTAAGTTCGATTTGATCCCAAGTTTCTGGGTTAGAGAATACATAGAAACTTCCATCGTTGTAAGAGTAAACTGTTTTAACTTTATCAAGTCTGATGTCATCCATTTTTTCGTCTGCTTTGTAAACAGCGTCAGAGATGTTTCCGTTTAATAAGTTTTTCATTTTTAATTTTACCACAGCAGCGTTTCTTCCTGATTTGTTGTACTCAGATTTTAAAACTACAAATGGATCGTTTCCGATTTTAATTGTGCTTCCTGCTCTTAGTTCTTGAGCTATTTTCATTTTTGACCTCCTAAAATTTCTCTATAAAATCTTTTATTTTATTTATAAGATTACAGTTTAAGATAAGAAAATCTTTATATAGAGAGTTTACTCTCTCTATTTCATTAAGGTTGTTAAAGAAATTAAAGAACTCCTCTTTTCCCTCATCTAAAGTATTTTCATTTCTAAAATTATAATCTTTAAAAAGCTTTTCTTGATTTAGTAATATATCTTCAGCAATTTGTCCTTGAACTTGTGCTCTATATTTATCTAAAAATCCTTGTAATTTATCCATATGAATGAACTCTTTTTGACAATAAATATGCCACAAATATGGTTTTCCTGTAAGAACTGCTCTTATAAAAGAGTCTTCCCCTCTTACAAAGTTAAAATCTACCACATTTATAAGCTCCTCATACTCTTCTTGGCTTAAAAAATCATAGAACTCTATCTCTATTTTACCATATTTATAAATATTTCCAAGCTTTTCTACAAAATTTTTTTTAAAAAATTCTTTAAAGCTCTCTTGTGTCTTTTCTCCCATTGCCAATAGAGCTACTTCTCTATCTAATTTCTTCAAATCTCTCATCAAAGGAGCAAAGTTTTTTTCATATGTAAATATTGTTCCTATCAGTTTATTATCATAGTTATCAATATTTTTTAAATATTTTTTTCTGTATTCAGATAAATTGTTTTTTACTTTAGTAATTCTATCTAAATATAGAGAATCTGTGATAATTCCACCTGTTTTTTCTGTAAATCCAGGCATAAAGAAGAATTTTCTAAGTTTCCCTTTTCCAAGTATAGATTCTTGCAAATGAAAGTCCTCTACCCAATCTTCAGCTGAAAGATATTCAAGATTCAATATCAAATCTGAATTGTTATATGCCACATTCATATACTCCTCAGGTATTGTACATCCAAAGGCTTCTATTATAACATTTGCAGTAGAAAATGTACACATATTTTTTTTAATATATTCATAAGTACAGTAACAAATACCATCTATCTCTTGAATTTCTAAATTTTTTGCTAAGGGATTTATCTTTAAAAACTCATCGATTCTATTAAAGATAACCCTTATTTTTACTTGATTATTATATATTTTTTTTAGTTCTTTTGCAACTCTATAAACTACTCCAATATCTCCAAAATTATCAATTATCTCACAGAAGATATCAATACTATTTATTTGCATCTCTTCTTTTATACTCCTTCTCTGCTATCTCTGCCCAGTTTGGTCTTGCTATCATAGCTCTCCCAACTGCTACAAAATCTAAAAGATTATTCTCTATCAACCAACTAGCTTCTCTCTCTTTTTTTATCTTTCTAACACCTATAACAGGAATATTTACCCTTTTTTTAATCTCTGTTCCCATGTATATTACCCAATCTAAAGGGAAATCTTCAGGTATATCTATTTTTTCCTTTTGTTTCATATCAGGGTTAGGAGTTCCACTTGAAACATGTAACAGATCTATTCCTAATGTTTCAAGATATTTAGCTATCTCTATTCCATCTTGAAGCTCAGGCTCATTCCCACCCATTCTATAACCTAAAATAAAATTATCATCAAAAAGGTATCTTGTATCCTCAATTAACTTTTTAGAGAAAAACATTCTTTTTTCAAAAGTTCCACCATATTTATCCTCTCTCAGATTCCAAATTCTTGAATTAAGTTGAGAAATTAGATATGTGTGTGCTCCGTGAATTTCTATTCCGTCAAAACCTGCTTTTTTAGCTCTTACAAAAGCTAATTTAAATTTTTCTAATATATCATCAAGTAAAGTTTCTGGCACATCTTTTATTCTCTCTTTAAATCCTGCATGATGAAGTTGAATAAGAGCAGGGACACTGTATTCATGGCAAGTATCAGCTATTCTTTTTAGTCCCTCTATAAATTTATCATCCCATATTCCTAATTGATTATCTCTCAACTTTCCATCTTCTGCTACTGCTGAAGCTTCTACAATAACTAATCCCACTCCCCCAGCACAAACATCTCTATACCATTCAACTACTTTATCTGTTACAAACCCATCTGTACCTACCATAGAAAATCTTACTAATGGGGGAAGTACAATTCTATTCTTTAGTTTTAAATTTTTTATACTTACTTTATCAAATAATGTTGCCATTGATTCCTCGCTATCTTTAAATTTTTACATTATATTCTATCATACTTTTTGTTTTTTTCAAATTTAATTATCTTTAGTTCTTTCATTTAATTTGCCTTTATTAATATAAAATGTTATAATATAGTTGTTTTGTATTGATGAGAAATTAAATTTTTTAATTAATAAATATTTTTTTAGTAGGAGGATATATTTTAAATGATCGCAACTAGTAATCTTGGTATGAGATTTTCTGGAAGAAAGCTTTTTGAAGATGTAAACTTAAAGTTTACTCCTGGAAACTGTTACGGACTTATTGGAGCTAACGGAGCTGGAAAATCTACATTTGTAAAAATTCTTTCTGGAGTTTTAGAACCAACAGAAGGAGAAATAATTTTTGATAAAAATAAAAGAATGGCAGTATTAAAACAAGACCACTTTGCTCATGAGGAAGATGAAGTTTTAAATGTTGTTCTTATGGGACATAAAAAACTTTGGGATATCATTGTAGAAAAAAATGAGATTTACTCTAAAAGTGAGTTTACTGATGAAGATGGGATAAGAGCTGCTGAACTTGAAGGAGAGTTTGCTGAACTTAATGGTTGGGAAGCTGAAACTGAAGCTGAAACTCTTTTAATGGGACTTGGAGTTGATATTGCTGACCACCATAAGCTTATGAAAGAGTTAAGTGAGCCTATAAAAGTTAAAGTTCTTCTTGCTCAAGCTCTATTTGGACAACCTGATGTTTTACTTCTAGACGAGCCTACAAACGGACTTGATATAAAAGCTATAACATGGCTAGAAAACTTCCTTATGGACTTAGACAATACTACTGTAATTGTTGTTTCACATGATAGACACTTCTTAAATAAAGTTTGTACTCATATTACAGATATTGACTATGGAAAAATCAAAATGTATGTTGGAAACTATGATTTCTGGTATGAATCAAATGAATTAATGGTAAAACTTCTATCAGCTAAGAATAAAAAACTTGAACAAAAAAGACAAGAGTTACAAGAGTTCATTGCTAGATTCAGTGCTAACGCTTCTAAATCTAAACAAGCAACTTCAAGAAAGAAACTTCTTGATAAACTTCAACTTGAAGATATGCAAGTTTCTAACAGAAAATATCCATTTATTGAATTTAAACAAGAGAGAGAAGCTGGAAACAATCTATTAAAAGTAGAAAATCTTTCTAAAACAGTAGATGGAGTTAAATTAATTGACAACTTAACATTTACAATCAATACAGGTGATAAAGTAGTATTTTTAGCTAAAAATGACCTTGTAAAAACAACTCTTTTATCAATTTTATCTGGAGAGATTGAACCAGATTCAGGATCATATACTTGGGGAATTACAACTTCTCAAGCATATATGCCAAAAGATAATAGTAAATTCTTTGAAAATAAAGATCTAAATCTAATTGATTGGTTAAGACCATACTCTCCTGATCAACATGATTCTTTTGTAAGAGGTTTCTTAGGAAGAATGCTATTCTCTGGAGAGGAAGCTTTAAAAAGTTGTACAGTTCTTTCAGGGGGAGAAAAGGTAAGATGTATGCTTGCAAAAATGATGCTTACAAATGCCAATGTTCTTATGTTTGACAACCCTAATGACCACTTAGATCTTGAATCAATTACATCTTTAAATAAGGCTCTTATCAACTTTAAAGGAACTCTATTATTTGGTGCTCATGACCATGAGTTTATTCAAACAGTAGCAAATAGAATTATAGAGATCACTCCTAATGGAATAGTAGATAAGATGATGACTTATGATGAGTATCTTGAAGATGAAGCTATTCAACAAAGATTAGAAGAGTTATACAACGAAGCAAAATAATTTTTAAATATTTATTAATTTTTTAAAGCCTGTTAGATACTTTTATTTAATAGGCTTTTTGCCAAAATATTATAAGTATCTTTTTACCATGAAAAAAAATTGTTTTTTACTATTGCAAAAAATTTAAAATTTTATATAATATACACGTAAAACAATCTTATATACTGGGTAAGGATTTTATCAATTTCTACAGTCAGGACTAAAAAATATTTTTAGGAGGGAGAAATGATAAACATTCAAACTATTCATGCAGCAAAAAATGGTGATGAAGATGCTATGCAACAAATTTTTAGAGAATTTAAACAATTAATTCTACTAAAAACAAAAAATTATTTTTTCTATGGTGCTGATAAGGAGGATGTATTACAGGAGGCAAGAATAGGACTTTTAAAAGCTATCAATGCCTATGATGAATCAAAAAAAGCTTCTTTTTCTACTTTTGCTATTTTATGTATTAAACGTCAAATTATAACTGCTATAAAAAATTCAAATTCAGGAAAAAATAGGATTTTAAATTTAGCAATGTCAAACACAAATGAAAGTGATGAGGAACTTGATATAACATATGAAAATCGTTCTTTTGCTTTTTATAATCCAGAAGAGATTTACTTAGGAAAAGAGAAAATGAGATATTTAAATGAATATTTGAAAACTCATCTAAGTAAAATGGAAAATGAAATTTTTGAATATATGCTTGCAGAGATGACTTATACTGAGATAGCGGAAAAAACTGGTAGAGAGCTTAAATCAGTGGATAATACTATACAGAGAATCAAGAAAAAATTGAAAACTTTTATAAACGAATATGATAAAGAATAATATAGAAAAGAATTATAATATTACACCCAAAGTCTTAGGTAATTGAGATGGAGGGTGTATTTTTTTATAAACTTAGGTGATAATCAATCAAAGAAATAAAAATAGATAAGGTAAAAGATAGAAT
>UQQO01000089.1 GCA_900543175.1 uncultured Fusobacterium sp. | reverse complement strand
AAACAGTTCCAATTAATCTTCCCATCTCATTCTCCTTTAAAACTTATAAATTTTCAACAATATATTATAATACAAAAATTAAAATATGTAAACCCTATTTTTGAAATAAAATATTTTATCACTTCAAGTATGTGAAAATAATTTTTTATTTCATAGGCAATATATTGTTTTTTCCCCATGTTTAAATTTTTTTGAATATAAATTTAAAATAAATGTATTTCTTTTCTACTATTATACTTTATTTTTCCTTGAGTATCAATAGTTTAAAGAGATAGAGTTCAAAATTTTCAAAAAAAATGGTAAAATAAAACTATACTATTTTAATAAAGAATAAAGGAGGTAGAGATGATAGAGATTAAAGAAAAAGTAATAAATTACATGAAGAAGAATAATTTTATCGGAATTGTTTTGAAAAAAGAGATTCAAAGCTTTGGGTGAGCAGGGTGTCGTGATGTAATTCAGGGTGAATTCATAAAAGATATAGAAGAGATAAAAAATAAAGATTTCCAGTATGAAATTATTGAAGTTGATGGAATAAAAGTGTTTATTCCTGAATACTTAAAGGGAGTTAAAGAGATAAGAATATCATCGTTATTTAGTGTCTTTTCTAAATTAATGATTTTAAATGTAGAAATAGATAGCTTGTAATTTCTCCAATAAAAAACATTTGTAATTTTATGTAGTAAATGGTAAAATATAGTAAAACATTTGTAATTTTTAGGGGGAATATTTTGAAGTTTGTAAAAGATTATAATAAAACTGCAATAATTTATGATGGGAAAGAGATTAGTTATAAAGAGGCTATTGTTAAATCTAAAATCTTTTCTCAAGAGTTTCCTATTGAGAATGAAGACAAGGTTATAATATTTATGGAAAATAGACCAGAGCTTCTTTACTCTTTTTTAGGAACATGGGATAAGTCAGGAACTTGTGTTTGTTTAGATGCTTCACTTAGTGGAGAGGAGTTAGTTTACTATATAAATGACTCTGACTCAAAATATATCTATACATCTAAAGGAAATCTTCCAAAAGTGCAAAAAGCTCTTGAAATTTCTGGGAAAACTTTAGGGATAGTTGTTGTAGATGAGATAGAGGATAAAGAGTTTGATGGTGAACTTGTAATTAATGCTCCAGCTTCTGAAAATGTAGCTCTTATGCTTTATACTTCAGGTACTACTGGAAATCCTAAAGGTGTAATGCTGAAATTTGATAATATTTTAATAAATGTTGAAGGGCTTGATAAATACAATATGTTTGTTCAAGAAGATATTGTTTTAGCACTTCTTCCTATGCATCATATCTTTCCATTATTAGGGTCAGGAGTTATTCCTTTAGCTAAGGGAGCAACTATTGTATTTTTAAAAGAGATGTCATCTCAAGCTATGGTAGATGCTTTTCAAAAGTATAAGGTAACTATGATGATAGGAGTTCCAAGACTTTGGGAGATGTTGCATCAAAAAATTATGGAAAAGATAAATGCTAGTAAAGTAACAAAGGGTATCTTTAAACTAGCTGAAAAAATTGATAATATCAGTTTTAGTAAAAAGATATTTAAAAAAGTTCATGACAATTTTGGTGGAAATTTAAGATTTTTTGTATCTGGAGGTTCTAAATTAGATCCTAAAATTGCTAGAGATTTTCTTACTTTAGGTATAAAAATTTGTGAAGGATATGGAATGACTGAAACAGCTCCTATGATCTCTTTTACTCCGTTAAATGAGATTATGCCAGGATCAGCAGGTAAGATTTTACCAGGAATTGAAGTTAAAATAGCTGATGATGGAGAGATTATAGCTAGAGGTAGAAATGTAATGAAGGGATATTATAAAAGACCTGAGGCTACTGCTGAGACTATTGATAAAGATGGATGGATACACACAGGGGATCTTGGAGAGATTAAAAATGACTACCTATATGTTACAGGTAGAAAAAAAGAGATGATAGTTTTATCTAATGGTAAAAATATCAACCCTATTGAGATAGAACAATGGATAATGGGAAAAACAAACTTGATTCAAGAGATTGTTGTAGCTGAAATCGATTCAGTTTTAACAGCTGTTATCTATCCTAACTTCCAAAAGATCTCTGAGGAAAAGGTTACTAATATTAAGGAAACTTTAAAATGGGGAGTTATTGACTCATATAATGGAAAAGCTCCTAACTACAAAAAAATTCTTGATATTAGAATTGTTCAAGAGGAGATGCCAAAAACTAAGATAGGTAAAATTAGAAGATTTATGATACCTGAGATGTTAAAAGGTAAGGATAATGAAAATATTGTAATTGAAGAGCCAAAATTCGAAGAGTATACAATGTTAAAAGATTATCTTGTAAAAGTTAAGAAAGAACCTGTGACTCCTTTTGCACATATTGAGCTAGACTTAGGAATGGACTCACTAGATATGGTTGAACTTTTAACATATTTAGAAAGCACATTTGGAATTAAAGCATCTGAAGAGCTTATAATCGAAAATTCCACAGTTGAAAAATTAGCTGAATATATTAAGGAGAATAGAGGAGAAAATGTAATTGAAGAGGTAAACTGGAAAGAGTATCTAAATAAAGATATTGATGTTGAGCTTCCAAAATCTAATATTGTTACAAAGATAGGTAAAGCTATTTTATGGATAGTTTTCAAATTGTATATTAGAGTTAAAAAAGAGGGAGCAGAGAATATTACAACTGACCCTGTTATCTATGCAGGAAATCATCAAAGTTTCTTAGATGCTTTCCTATTTAACCACGTTGTTCCTACAAATGTGTTAAACAATGTTTATTATCTAGCTAAGGTAAAACATTTCTCAAAAGGGTATATGAAAACTCTTGGAGAGAATTCAAATGTAATATTAGTTGATATTAATAAAAATTTAGGAGAGGTTCTTCAAACTCTAGCTATGGTATTGAGAAGTGGAAAAAGTGTAGCTATATTCCCTGAAGGAGCTAGAACTAGAGATGGTAAGATGTTAGAGTTTAAAAAAGCTTTTGCTATACTAGCTAAAGAGTTAAATATACCTATTGTTCCTTTCGGAATTAAAGGAGCTTTTGAGGCATTCCCTTCAAACTCTAAATTCCCTAAATCATCTAATGTAGAGATTAGATTCTTTGAAAGAATTGAACCAAAGGATATGAGCTATGAGGAGATTGTTGAAAAAACAAGAGATTGTATATCTAATTGGGTAGAGAGATAAATAAAAAAGAGTTGTTAAATCATTTTCGATTTTTCAACTCTTTTTCTATTTCTAATCCCTTTTTCCCTTATAGCCCTTTTTAAATACCTGTTATTTTTTTAAGATCATTACATATAAATTGTGCCTTTGCTCCAAAAATAGCTTGAACACCATTGCTTCCTACTTTTAAAACCCCTGAAGCTCCTAGAGATTTTAAAGCATTCTCATTAACATTTTTAGTATCTTTTACCTCTACTCTCAATCTTGTGATACAAGCATCTAGAGAGATTAAGTTATCTTTTCCTCCTAATGCTTCAAGTACCCCTACTGCAAGTTCATCACTTTTAATCTCTTTTTCATTTTTAACTTCACTTGTCTCAACTTTTTCTCTTCCTGGAGTCATTAGATTAAATTTTCTAATTGCAAATCTGAAACCAAAATAGTAGATTACAGATAGGCATAAACCTACAATAATTACCATATACCAATTAGTTTCAAAACCTGTTGTACCTGGTAAAACTCCAAAGGCTATATAATCAATAAATCCTCCTGAAAAAGTCATACCTATTCTTACATTAAATAGATTCATTAACATAAATGAAAGTCCTGCAAAAATACAGTGAATTCCATAAAGAATAGGAGCTACAAATAGGAATGAAAACTCTAATGGTTCTGTAATTCCTGTTAAAAATGCTGTTAAAGCTCCAGAGAAAAGAATTCCTCCTACAACTTTTTTATTTTCAGGTCTAGCTTCTTGATACATTGCAAGAGCTGCTGCTGGTAAACCAAACATCATAAATACAAATTTTCCTGTTAAGAATTTTCCTGCTCCTTGATATGTTGTACTTGAAAAATTAGTAACTCCATCTCTAAGCATAGCAAACCAAATAGCTTGATCTCCATTAACTATCTCTCCAGCCTTATTTGTATACTCACCAAATTGATACCAGAAAGGTGCATAGAATATGTGATGAAGTCCAAAAGGAATAAGAGCTCTTTCAATTACTCCAAAGATAAAAGTTGATACATTTGTATTAACTTCATTTGCAAGATATGAAAGATGAGCTAACCCTGTTTGTACAGGTTGCCATATAATTGGCATTGCTAAACCTACTAAAAAAGCAATTATTGCTGTAACTATTGGAACTAATCTCTTTCCAGCAAAGAAACCTAAAAATTGAGGTAATTCAGTTTTATAAAATTTATTATAACAGATAGCAGCTATAACCCCTGCTATTAGTCCTCCAAACACTCCTGTTTGTAGAGTAGGAATCCCTAATACCATAGCATAAGAGGCATCTCCAGCTGCTAACCCTGCTGCTGCTCCTGACACAATTCCCATTGTTGTATTCATAATCAATATAGCTACTACTGCTGATAGAGCTGCAACTCCATCTCCTCCAACTAAACCGATAGCTGCTCCTATTGCAAAAAGTAAAGGAAGGTTACTAAAAATTACCTGTCCTGCTTGCTCCATTAAAGGATATTGTAGTTTATTTCCAAAAGCAAGAAATAGTCCTGCTGCTGGAAGAATTGCAACTGGTGTCATTAAAGCTTTTCCAACTTTTTGTACTTCTGCAAAAATTTTCATTTCTTCCTCCTTAAGTTTTTGTTTTATATTTCTGATAATAATCTTTTTTTAAAAAAATGTCAAGTTTTTTTTCGAATAAAATGAGCTTTTTTAAATTAGAAGATGTTATATTAGAATAAGTTGATTTTTTTTGATAAATATAGTATTATCTAATTAATACTATATTTATTTAAGTGTGGTGAAGTCAAAAAATTGGAGAAAGAAAAAGAATTACAGATACAGCGTTTCAAAATAATTGAGCCTTTTTTAAGAAAAGAAAAAAAATTAAAAACTATTGAAGAGGAGAGTGGAATCTCTTATGCTACTCTTAAAAGATGGGTTAATGCTTATAAAAAAAATGGAGTCTTAGGACTGGATAAAAAGCAACGAAATGATAAAGATTCCTTTAGAAAAGTAGATAATAAAGGGATTAAAATTATAGAGGAGTTTTGTCGTGAGTGTGAAGAAACAAAGATTTCACAACTATACTCTATCTTTATAAAAAAACTATCTTTTAAATATAATATAAGCTATCCAACTTTTTATAGGATAGTTAGTAATCTTGATGGATTCTTTAATAAATCTACCTCTTTTCATTTGAAAAAAATAAAAAAAGAAAATTTGGTATATTTGATTTTAGAGATACCACTATATATTTTAGTTTCTGATAATGAAGATGAAAAAATTGCCCCTCAGCTTCTTATATCTTTAGATGTGGCAGATATGAAACCCATAAGTTTTGAATTAAATTATACCCAATCAAATTTATATGTACTTCTTGCTTTTATTAGAGAAACACTATTAAAGATCTCTATTTTTAATAATAAATATATCAAACCACAAGATATTTTAGTCTCTTCTGAAAATATAAATAATAAAAAGATACTAAAAAATATCTATGATAATTTAGGAATTAAGGTTTCAGAATATTTTACTGAGAATAAAGAGATACTAAAGTTTATAGATTATCTTATAGAGGATATTGAAAAATTTTATTCTGAAAGAGAGAAAAAATTATCTTATGAAGAGTTAAAGGAGTTTCTAAATTCATATATCTATCTTGAAAATCCTAAATATAATTTTATATATAATAACGATTCTTTAGAAAGTCTAAATTATATTAGGAATCTTGATGTTTTTTTACAGGAAGTTAATAGGAAGGTAACTAGAAACTCAATAAGGGTTAATAATTTAATATATAGTGACGAAAGATTGAAAGATTTTGAAGGGGAAACAGTGACAGTTAAATTTAATCCCTTAGACAGTAAAAATATCCTTATATTTTTTAAAGATAAATTTTGGGGCATAGTTTCCTTAGAGTAATTATAGCTAAAAAGGACTAAGTAAATCATTAAGGGATTTAGTTAGTCCTTTTAAATTAAATATTTTTCTCTTGAGCTAATTGATAGATCTCCTCTCTGTCTTCCTCTTTTAAAAATAGATTTATTATAAAAGCTATTAAAGGTATACCAATAATATTAATTCCTAAACGTAACATTGAAAAATTATAACCTAAAGCAGTAGACTCAAATTTTAGAATCATTAGTTAAATGAGGAACTGGATATGCTAGCTAATAAATTTGGTAGGTATATTATAATTTATTAGCTAGATACTCATCAATAGACTCTTTACAAATAGTAAGCATTCTATCAATTTCCTCTTCAGTTATTATATATGGTGGCATAAAATAGATTATATTTCCTAAAGGTCTTAACAATGCTCCTTTTTTAAGAGCAATCTTATATATTTCATATCCTGCTCTCTCCTTTGAATCGAAAAGTTCCTTTGTATCTTTATCTTTTACAAATTCCAAAGCACCTATTAAACCTATTTGCCTATATTCACCAACATTTGGATGATTAGCAAAAAGTTCGGTAGCTTTTTTTCTTAGATACTCTCCCTTTTTAGCAACAACATCTAAAATCTTTTCCTCTTCAAATATCTTTAAAACTTCCACAGCAATTCTACAACCAATAGGGTTACCAGAGTATGTGTGAGAGTGTAAAAAAGATTTTCCCTCTAAATAGTCACAATAGAAAGCATCATAGATCTCATTAGTTATACCGATAATTGACATAGGGTAGTAACCTGCTGAAAGCCCCTTTGCCATACACATTATATCTGGACTAACTCCAGCATGTTCCATAGCAAACATCTTTCCTGTTCTTCCAAATCCCATAGCAATCTCATCAGCTATAAGATGGATATTATATTTTTTTGTAATCTCTCTCAATTTTTTTATATATTTAGGAGAGTATATCTTCATTCCTGCTGCACCTTGCACCATAGGTTCAATTATAACAGCAGCTATCTCTTTATGATTGTTTTCAATAATATTTTCCATATCACTGAAACATTCAGCTTCACAACAATCAAAATTTTTCTTAAAAGGACAATAGAAACAATCTGGTCCTTTAGCTTTTATCCCCTCTTTTATCAAAGGTCTATATGTAGAGGTAAATATATCTACATCTCCTACCCCTAAAGCTCCTATTGTTTCTCCATGATAAGCATTTGCTAAAGAGATAAATTTTTTCTTCTCCTTTGCTCCTGTTTGTTGATGATATTGAAAGCTTAATTTCAATGCCATTTCAATACTTGAAGAACCATTATCAGCAAATAAAAATTTATCTATCCCTTTTGGTACAACTTTATGTAATCTTTCAACTAATTCAATAGCTGGCTCATGGGAAAAGTTTACAAAAAGTACATGTTCAAGATTGTTTATCTGCTCCCAAATAACCTTATTTATTCTATCATTACAGTGTCCAAATAGATTTACCCACCAACTAGAAACACAGTCCATGTATCTGTTACCTAGTTCATCTTCTAAATATATCCCCTTAGCTTTTTTTATCACCATTGGGGGAAGATTTTCATAATCTTTCATCTGTGAACAAGGGTGAAAAATATATTGTAAATCTTTTTGTTGAAGTTCTGTTAATTCTTTCATTATTTTTCTTCCTCTCTTAACTCTAAAAATCTAATCAATTCCTCTTGATCAAAACTTTCCTGCTCAAAATCTAAAATCATCATATTTTTAATACCACTCATATCTTGGATAACCTTTATATTATCATTTTCATATCCAGTTCTATCAAAATTTTTCTCTATCTTATTAAAGATTATTCCTTGCACTTTGATACCCATATTTTTTAGACAATTTATAGTCATCATAGTGTGGTTAATAGTTCCTACACGATTACTAGAAACAAGAATTACTGGAGTCTCTAATAATTTAATCAGATCATACATATAGAATCTATTTCTTATTATAGGAACATACAATCCCCCTGCTCCCTCTACAATAATTGTACTATATCTCTCTTTTAATTCTAACCAATCATTTTTAATTTTTTCTGGATCAATTTCAACTTCATCAATTTCAGCAGCTAAATGTGGAGAAACCTCTGGTTTTAAAAGATATGTAGTCATCTCACTATTATATGGTATCTTATTAAACTCACACATAAACTCAACATCTGGAGATATTAATTTACCAAACATCTCAAAAGCTCCGCTTTGAACTGGTTTATAGTAAGTCCCACCTATTTTACTAACTCCTTTAAATAAAAGAGTACTTACATAAGTTTTTCCTATTCCTGTATCTGTTCCTATTACAAAGTATCCTTTACTTAATTTCATATCCCTCGCCTCTTATCATTTTTTTATCACTTTCAATTGTATTTCCTGTTGTAGTTAAAAAGTTTCCTGTTAAAGCTGAGTTAATTCCAGCTCTTATCCCCAAGCTTTGATACTCTCTAAGTTTTACCCTACCACCTGCATATCTCAAAGCTTTATTAGGTAGAATAAATCTAAAAACTGCCATAGTTTTTACAAGCTCAAGAGGTTCTATCTCTTGAGAGTTTTCAAGAGGTGTCCCAGGTATAGGGGTTAAAATATTGATAGGTACAGAATCAATATCTAATTCTCTTAGCTCAAAGGCAAGTTTTATTCTATCAATAGGTGTTTCACCTAAGCCTAAAATCCCACCACTACACACTTTTAAACCAACCTCTTTAGCAGCTAAAACAGTTTTAATTCTATCTTCATGTGTATGTGTTGAGCAGATACTAGGATAGAAATCTGCACAAACTTCAAGGTTGTGATGATAAGTTGTAACTCCTGATTCTTTTAATTTAGCTAATACCTCTTTACTGCAAATTCCATGTGATGCACAGAGAGAAAGAGTAGTTTCTGCTTTTAATTTTTTATAGATATTTTCTAGCTTTTTTAGTTCTTCACTATTATCTAGAACCCCTTTTCCACTTGTTACAAGGGAAAATCTATGTGCCCCCTCTCCTTCAACTTTTTTAGCCTCTTCAAGAGCTTTATCTTCACTTACTAAAGGATATATACTAGCATTTGTTTTAAAGTGGCTAGACTGAGCACAATATTTACAATCCTCACTACACTTACCTGATTTTGCATTTATAATTGTACATAGATCAAAACTATCTCCACAAAAATTTTTACGTATTTCATCAGCTGAAGAAAATAGTTCATTTAAACTATCACTATCATCTATTTTTATCTCAATTAACTTTTCAGCTTCTTCAAAATCTATTTTTTTATCTGATAGAATTTTCTCCTTTAATTTTTTGATAAAATTTTTCATTATTTTGTACTCCTTTGTTAAACAAAAATTGTTATCTACCTTTCAATATATCATAT
>UQQO01000088.1 GCA_900543175.1 uncultured Fusobacterium sp. | reverse complement strand
CCTATTAGTAAAATAGGAATAATTTTATCTGGAGAGATTAATATTATAAAAGAAGATTTCTGGGGAAATAGAAATATTTTGAATAAATTTAAAAGTGGAGAGATTTTTGGAGAGGTTTTTGCTCTTGCTAAAGTTTCACCAAATAATATATTAGTAGAAACTTCTCAAAATTCTAAAATATTATTTTTAGATTTAACTAACTTCTCAATAGATAATGAAAATAATTCCAGTGAAATCTTAAAATTTTTATCTAATATCTTTAAAATCTCTCTGAAAAAAAACATTCTATTTACTGAAAAATTAGAGCACATTACCAAAAAAACTATAAGAGAAAAAATTATATCATATCTTTCAACTGAAGCTCTTAAAAATAGATCTAACTCTTTCTTTATAAAGTTTGATAGACAGGAGTTAGCAGATTATCTCTTTGTTGAAAGAAGTGCCCTATCACGTGAACTTAGTTCTATGAAAAAAGATGGACTAATTGAATATAATAAAAATTATTTTACCTTAATAAAATAACTTTCGTTGCAAAAGCAACATACTTTTAATATTTTTTTATCTATAATATCCCTGTAAATACTAAAGGAGGATCTTTTATGATAAGAAAAATTATTAAGATAGATGAAAACAGATGTGATGGTTGTGGAGCTTGTGTTAAAGCTTGTCACGAAGGAGCTATCGGTTTAATAAATGGAAAGGCTAAACTTTTAAGAGATGATTATTGTGATGGTCTTGGAGATTGCCTTCCATCATGTCATACTAATGCTATAACTTTTGAAGAGAGAGAAGCTCTTCCATATGATGAAAAAGCTGTTATGAATAATATTGCTTCTAAAGCTTGTTCTAGCCACTCTTGTCCTGGACATAAAATTGAAATTTTAAAGAAAGAGAAGGAAGAAGAAAAGTCTTTTGATTCTATTGAAAGTGAAATATTAAAAAGTAAACTTAGTCAGTGGCCTATTCAAATAAAATTAGTTCCTACTAATGCTAGCTTTTTTAGAGATGCAGATCTTTTAATTGCTGCTGACTGTACAGCTTTTGCATATGGAAATTTTCACAATGAATTTATTAAAAATCGTGTAACACTTATTGGATGCCCTAAACTTGATTCTGGAAATTATGCTGAAAAATTAACTGAAATTTTGAAAATAAATAATATAAAATCTTTAACAGTTGTAAAAATGGATGTTCCTTGTTGTAATGGAATTGAAAGAGCTTGTGTAGAAGCTTTAAAAACTAGTGGAAAATTTATTCCTTGGCAAGTTATTACAATTACAAGAGATGGAAAAATTAAAATTTAATAATCTCTTATACTGTACTTAAATTTTGAGTTTCTCAAGATAAAAGTACAGTTTTTTTATAATTAAATTTAACATAGTAACTAGAATATAGATCACAAATAAAATTACATGAAAAGGGCACTCTCTTAGTAAAGTGCCCTTAACATAGAAAAATATCTAACAATACTTTTATTTTTGCTTTTTATACTTAATACTTATAGAAAATACTATCTCCTATAAACTCTTTTAAAATCGAGTCATCTGGAATATATTTTATATCTATATCCACAAAACAATATAAAAGTTTTATTAAACGTTTTGCCTCTTCATAATACTCACTATCAGGTTTAATTCTTATTAATTCTCTAATAGCATATCTTTTTAAAACTCCTAGCTCATATACTAAGTTAGAGTTGAATAATACATCTGCATCCTCTTGATATGGGAAGATATATTTCTCCTCTCCTCTTCTAACTGAATCCCACATTGCTAAAGTATCTTCAGCAGCAGTTTCCCTAGCTAAACTATCTCTTACAATACGTCTTATCTCTCTTACATCACTTGTAGCAATTCTATTATGATTATCTATATTTAATTGTGTTAGACAACTTACATATACTTTAAACTTATTTTCCTTTGGAATAGCTGCTGTTAATCTTTCATTAAGCCCATGAATTCCCTCAATAATAATCAAACCATTTTTAGGAACTTTCATCATCTTTCCTTTTTTCTCTCTTTCACCACTAATAAAGTTATACTCAGGGATTTCAACTTCTTTTCCAGCAATTAAATCAGTTAAATTTTCATTAAGTAGTTTCAAATCTAAAGCTTCTATTGTTTCATAATCTTTATTCCCATGTTCATCTAATGGAACATTTTTTCTTCCAATATAGTAGTTATCTAAAGATATAACTATTGGATTTTTTCCACTTGCTCTTAAATGAATATATAATCTTTTACTAAATGTTGTCTTTCCAGAAGATGATGGTCCAGCAATAGTTACCAATTTAATTCTTTCATCCTCTACAATTTGATCTGCTATTCTAGCTAAATTTTTATGATGTAATGCTTCATTTACTCTTACTAACTCACCTATCTCTCTATTTAATACTTTCTCATTTAAAGTACCAATAGTTGAAACATCTAATATGCTATTCCATTTTCCTGTCTCTTGAAAAATTTTAGCCATTTTAGGATTGTCTATTGTTGGTGGCAGTTCATTTGCATTTTTTAGAGGATATTTTATTATAAATCCTTCATTATATTTAGTTAATTCATAAAGTTTTATAACTCCAGTTGAAGAGTAAGGTTTTTCATACATGAAATCATGATATCCCCCTACTTCATACTCCATCATTCCTGTCCAACCTGAATTATCTAAAAATTTTCTTATATCCTCTCTATCTATCTTTTGACTTTTTAATTTCAAAGTATCATTATCTTCACATATAAGATTTATCTCATAATCTTTCTCTATTATCTCTTTCATTCTATTGTTAATTTTTTCAAGATCTTTCTCTTTTAAATTTCTACCAAGATCAATAGTTCCGTAAGTTCCATTGTTTAGTGAATGATCTATCTCTACTCTTGCTTCTGGATAGACATCATTTACTGCTTTTAGAAAAACTAATTTTAAGGTTACTGCATACTTTCTTGGATTAAACTCTAACATAAATAACACCTCATTTTTTCATTTTATAAAGCTTGATGTATCTATATTATAACAGATTTTTATATAAAAAGAAAAAGAATAAATCTAAAATTTAGATCTATTCTCTTTCTATCAAATATTAATCTACCTTATCTTTTATATTTTTTATTCTACCCAAAAACAATATTAGAAACCCATACTGCAGTTAATAATCCTGCCACATCAGCAAGTAACCCAGCAGCTACTGCATGTCTTGTTTTTCTTATGCTCACTGCCCCAAAATATACTGCTAACACATAGAAAGTTGTCTCTGTTGAACCACTCATTGTAGCTGCCATTCTTCCTATCAATGAATCTGCTCCATGTGTTTTCATTAGATCTACTAATATTCCATTTGCTCCTCCACCTGATAATGGTCTCATTATTGCTAATGGTAATACTTCTCCTGGCATTCCTATTTTTGATAATACTGGGTCTAATATTTTTACCATCCAATCTATACTTCCTGAAGCTCTAAATATTCCTATTGCAACTAGCATTGCAACTAAAAATGGTATTATTCTTACTGCTGTTGTGAATCCTTCCTTTGCTCCTTCACAAAACACTTCATAAACTTTTACTTTTTTTATTACTCCAGTTAATACTATCCCTAAAATCATCACTGGTATTGCATATATTGAAATTTGATTCATTATTCCTGTAAATGTCATTGTTTATCCCCCTATTATTTAGTTTCCTCTTTTGTTGTTGTAACTTTTTCTCTTTTATATTTTGGAAGTTTTTCAAGTAACTTACATGCTACTATTGCTACTGTTGTTGATACAACTGTTGCAACTATTGTAGGAGCTATTATATCAGCTGGATTTACTGCTCCTGCTGCTGATCTATATGCTATTGTACTTGAAGATATCAATGTTACAGATGAAGTGTTAATTGCTAAAAACATTACCATTGCATTTGATGCTTCATCTTTATTTTCATTTAGATCTTGTAACTCTTGCATAGCTTTTATTCCTAAAGGTGTTGCTGCATTTCCTAGTCCAAAGAAGTTTGCTGCCATATTTGCAACTATACTTCCCATTGCTGGGTGATCTGCTGGTACTTCAGGGAATAATCTTACCATTATAGGCTTAACTAATAGTCCCATTCCTCTTACTATTCCAGCTTCTTCAGCTATCTTCATCAATCCTAACCACAATGCCATTACTCCAATTAACCCTAATGATAATTCAACTGCTGTCTCTGCCCATTCAATAGCTGCTGTTGAAACTGCCTCTATATTACCAGTCAGAGTTCCTACTATTATACCTATTATTATCATTCCACACCAAATATAGTTTATCATTTTTTATGCCTCCATCTTTTTGTTTATTACATATTATATATTCTATGAAATTATCTATTTTTTTCTATTCAACAAATTTATTTTTATTTTGTTCATATTTTGTTTTTATAAATATCTTTTTTACTTAAAAAGTATATATTGCTTTGTTCATATTTTATGAAATTAATAGTAAATAAAAAAACTACATCTAAAACCCTAGTTTATCTAAGATTTCAAATGTAGTTTACATAAAAATATTTTAAATTATATTAATCTAACTTTTTATTGATCATAAGCTCTCTATCTTTAGGGAGTAACTTATTGCAAAGAACTCCAACTAATGCAGCTAAAGCAAGCCCTGATACAGAAACTGTTTTCCAAATGATAATATTATCTATTGCAATTCCAAATACAAATATTAATGAAGCAATTATTAGGTTTCTTGAGTTAGAGAAATCTAATTTTGAATCTACCATTGTTCTTGCTCCAACTGAAGAGATCATTCCAAATAGTATAATTGATACTCCTCCCATTACAGGTTGAGGAATTGTTTGAAGAATAACTCCAAATTTACCTAAAAGCCCTAATACTATTGCATAACAAGCTGCTATTCTAAGAACAGATGGATCATAAACTTTAGTTACAGCTAAAACTCCTGTGTTCTCTCCATAAGTTGTATTTGCTGGTCCACCTAAGAATCCTGCTGCTATTGTTGCAAGTCCATCTCCCATAAGAGTTCTGTGTATTCCAGGATTTTTAAAGAAATCTTTTCCAACAACTGCTCCATTAGTAGTAATATCTCCTATATGCTCAATAAATACAACTAATGCTATTGGAGCTATTGCAAGTATTGCACTTAAAGATATTTTTGGCATTGTAAATAGATCTGAGGCAGCCTCATGAGAAAGCCCTATCCATTTTGCATTTAAAATAGGTTCAAAATCAACAAATCCCAACATTACTGATACTGCATATCCTAAAATAACTGATACAAGAATAGGAATTAATCTTAAAAATGATTTTTTCATAAGTGTTATAGTTATCATTGATAGAATAACAACTGAAGCAACTATTAAACTTTTAAGATCAAATTTACCATTTGTATATCCTGCCATACTTAAAGCAACTGGACTCATTCTAAATCCGATTACCATTATAATAGGTCCTGTTACTATTGGTGGAAAGAATGATTTAATTTTTTCAACTCCAAATATTTTTACTAAAATTGACATAATAATATAGATTATACCAGCAGCTACTACTCCACCTTTTATTGCAGCTATTCCTTCTTCTCTTAAAACTAAAGTTAAAGCCCCTATAAAAGCAAATGATGACCCTAAAAATACTGGAACAATCCCCTTAGTGCAAAAGTGAAATACTAATGTCCCTACTCCAGCAGCTATTAGTGCTATTGATGGGTTTAAACCTGTAAGAAAAGGTACAAGAACTGTTGCTCCAAACATAGCTAATACATGTTGTGCCCCTAGCAAAAGTTTTGTCTTTGTTCCAAGTTTTACCTCTTTTTCTTCCATTTCTCCTCCTTAAAATTTTATATATTTTAATACTTTAAAAAAAGGATAGCTTAACTATCCTTTTAATTTACCTAAGAATTTTTCTTCGTTAACTATAAATCTAGAATGTTCTCCCTCTCCAACAACATTCTCATTATGATATACCTTAACTGAAAAATCTAATCTTTTTCCATCTATTTTTTCTAAGGTAGAGATACATTTTAATCTATCTCCAACTAAATTAGCTTTTAAATGCTTTATATTAACAGATACTCCAACTGTTGTATCTCCTTCTTTCATATATTGTTGAGCCAGTTCAAAAGAAGTTTGCTCCATAAATGCTATTAACATTGGTGTTGAAAATACTTCTAATGCTCCTGAAGCAACTTTTGCTGCTGTTTCTTCTGCTTTTACTACCTTTTCAAGTGTTAATGTTATTCCCTCTTTTAACATACTTTCCTCCTAAGTTACACAATATATCTTGAAAATTATACTATATACTTCTTATTTTGTCAACTATTGCTATTTTCTTTTTTTCAATTCTAAAGTTCTTCCTCTTAAAAGAAGATAACCTACTGCAAGAAAAAAATATGATACATATACACCTATCAAACTTTTCTTAACTTTAAAATAATCAAAAGTCTTATAACCTATTTTAAGTATCCCTACAATATATTTATCATCAGATTCTTTTGTTGAACTTAAAAGAAGTATACCTAAATAAGTTATCCCTATTACAGCTAAAATAATTACTCCCCAAATTTTTATCATAAGTCCTCCTAAATCTCTTCATTTAAGATTATTCCCATAAGTTTTCCAGCAGAAAAACTAACTTCACACCTCTCCTCTACTGCTATATTACTCATACATATGGAATCCCCTTGATAAAGAGTATATTTATTTAAAGGATATTTAAATCCTTTCAGTATCAATTTCTCTACTTTCTCTGAAAATGGAACAAATGATATGGTTTTTCCCTTTGCTCCCTCTATCTTTTTTTCCCTCTCTATTGAGAAAATCTTCTCTTTCTCTGTTAAAAATATTGTATTTTTAAATTTAAAAATTAGATTTAGATTTGTAAGAGCATGATCTATTCTTCCTCCTAGCCCTCCTATTATTCTAATCTCATCGTATCCTTTATCCATCAAATGTTGCAATACAAGCTCTCCATCTGTAAAGTCCTTATCTTTAGGAAATCTTTTTATTATTACATTATTTATACTATATTTCTCTAAAATTTCCTCTGAAACCGAATCTAAATCTCCCCAAATTTCTAGAGGAAATATCTCTAACTTTTCTAAGTGTAAAGCTCCACCATCTGCACAATATATATCTCCATTTTCTTTTAAAAGAAGATCTTTAAAATACTCAACTCTTCCTTCTAATTCACCATTAAAAAAAACATATGCTATTTTCATTCTTACCTCTTATCAATCATCATCTTTTTCTGTATCTACTACTATAAAAATAGGAAGATGATCTGATACCCTTTCTTTCATCTCTCTAAAATTCTCATTTGTAAAATCTAAAGTTCCACTCTTACCATTAAATTCTCCAGTATATATCTTAGATATAAACATATTGTCATATGAGCTGGATAAACTATTCTTTCCTAAAGTTGTTTTTATAGTAGGGTTTAAAACATAAGTGATTTTATCTTTATGTAAAACCAATTTATCAAAAGCCTCATCAAAAGCTGAAAGATTAAAATCTCCTGCCAAGATAATATCATTTTCTTTAGGATCTAAATCTTGGAAATAGTCGTAAACTTCATTTAATTTAAATGCCTCAGCTCTTCTTAAAGATTCACTTTTTCCAAATATTGAATGGACTAAAACAAATGTAAAATCAAACTCTCCTATTTTAAAATCAGCTCCATAAGGTTGTCTCGAAAATCTTTTATCACTATCTTTATAATAACCTCTATCCTTTAAAAAAGTTACTCTATCCTTTCTCCAAACATAAGCAAAATATTCTTTATAGCTATTTTTCCCTACAGGATATGGAGAGATATGATAATCCCATTCAGCTTTAGAAACTTTCTCTAAATTATCTACTAGCTCCTCTACTCCCTCTCTATTCATAACTTCTATCAATCCAACTATATCAAAATTCTCCAATATTTGTGAAACAAAAACATAATCTTTTTTATTTCTTCCCAATCTCAATGTATTGAATGAAGCAATATATCCTTCTTGTGCAAAAATTGTTACAGTGATTATTAAATAAACTAATGCCAACCTAATTTTTTTCATCATTCACACACCTTTTTACATTTTATCCTATATTATAATCATTTTACCACACATTGTTGCTTTTTTAAATCTGAAAAATTGACTTTTTTTTGTTTTTGCTCTATAATTTCTTAGATATAACTACTTTAATATACTTACTAAACTTAACAGGAGGTTAATATAATGATTGCTGCATTTTTTGATATAGATGGAACTATTTATAGAAACTCATTATTAACTGAACACTTTAAAAAATTAATTCAATATGATCTTTTAGATTTTAGCGAATATGATAAAAGAGTAAAGGAAGCTTACAAACTTTGGGATAACAGAGTAGGAGATTATGATAAGTATCTTGAAGATCTAACTTTAACTTATGTTGATGCTATAAAAGGACTTCCTACTCAATACAATGATTTTGTTGCTCATCAAGTTGTAGAGCTAAAGGGAAATAGAGTTTATGCCTATACTAGAAAGATGATTCAATGGCATAAAGAACAAGGGCATCTTGTTATCTTTATATCTGGAAGTCCAGATTTCCTTGTTTCTCGTATGGCTCAAAAGTGGGGAGCAGATGATTTTTGTGGTTCTGTTTACCATAAAAAAGATGGTGTTCTTTCTGGAGAGATTTCTCCTATGTGGGATTCAGCTAACAAGATGAGATCTATAGATATGTTTTGTAAAAAATATGATATTGATTTAAAAGAGAGTTATGCTTATGGAGATACTCATGGAGATTACACTATGCTTATGCTTGCTGGACATCCAAGAGCTATAAATCCAAGTTTTGAACTTTTAAATAGCATTAGAGAAAACAGAGAATTAAAAGAAAAAACTGAAATTATCATTGAAAGAAAAGATGTTATTTATAAAGTTACTGCTGATGTTGAAACATTATAGTAATAATTAAAGGAGGGAGTATAGTAAGGCTTTTCTTACTTATGCAAAAAAATTGAAGATGAAATTGTCGCTTTTTATAATTTCATTTATGTTAATGTTTTTTACTTCTAATTTTTCTTCAGTAAAAAAAGTTCCTGTCCTCAGTGACAATCCAAATATGGTATTTATTCTAGGAAATAACAGTGAAGGAACTAAGGAATACAATTTTTCAAAAGTAAATAAAATTGAACCTTTTGTTGAAGAGGAAATTTTAAATGATCTCATTCCTATTTTTTTAGAAAAAATAGAAAACATTTTAACAAAAGAAGAGGAAAAATTTGTATCATACCCTGAAACAGAGATTTCCATATCTTACAATATACTTGAACGGTATCGCTGCCGACTACTATTGATTTAATAATTCCTTCATTTTTAAAAAATTAATATTTATTAAATTTGAAGGAGAGAAAAATGAAAAAATTTTATGTTTCCTATTTTTGCTCTCTAAGCATTATTATAAAAAATTTTAATAGGCTTTCATATCAATAAAACTGTTCTAAATCAACTCTAAGAT
>UQQO01000087.1 GCA_900543175.1 uncultured Fusobacterium sp. | reverse complement strand
TATTAATGTTTTGTGGTTTAAAACCAAAGCTTTTATAGATAGAGAAAATTTGATCTTTTAATTTTTTCTCCTCTTTATTTAACTTAGGTTGAAACTCTAAAAGGGATATAAAATTTTTCTCTGTTTTTATAAGATTTTCTTCAATTAATAATTTAAGAAAACTTTGATAGATATTATTTGGAATCTCTTTAAAATATCTGCTTTTTATTTCAGCCGTATTTATACCTAAAGCTAATCTATTTTTTTCATGATATATTTTTAAATCCTCTAAAACTTTATTTCTTAAAGCAGTTAAATTATCAATATAAATATAATATTTTTCCTCTATGCTTATTATATTTTCTATATTTAAAGGGGAAATTATTTTTTCTCCTAAAAGTAGAGAAATTTTTTCACTAGTTAAAAATAGATCATCACTATTTTTTACTATACTCTCTATCTGTTTATCTTTTCTATTTGAGTTTAAATTTTTTAAATTCTCTAAGTAGTTATGATCTTTTCTTTTAACTTTTTTACCTAGAGGATTTAATATCTCTATTCCCCCAATAGTGATAACTGGGGAAAAATTTCTTATTAGACCTCTATCTCCTTTATTACAAACTAAAGATTTTTCAAGCTCAATTTGAATAAAGGTAGTTTCATTTGGGAAAGCAATATCATTACCAAAAATTTTTATTCTTCCAATAACCTCTGTTGTTCCAATATTTAAATGTATCCTTTGGTTATTTTTAACTGGATTGCTATTAGGAAGAAGAAAAAAACTACAATCTATTCTATCAGAGATAAAAAGAGAGTCTTTCTCAGCAAGAATATTACCTCTATGTATCTCTTTTGCATCTACTCCATTTATATTTAAAGCACAACGATTTCCAGCTTCAAGAGTTGAAACTTTATTATTATGATTTTCAATTCCTTTTACCACTATCTCTTTCATTTGAGGATAAAGGAGTAATTTATCACCAATAGTTACAGCAGAATTTTTTGATGTTCCAGTAACAACTGTTCCAAACCCTTTAACAGAGAAAACTCTATCTATATCCAATCTAAATTTTTTGTTTTTATCTAAATCTATCTTAATATTTTTAATCTCTTGGGACAAGATATTTTTTAGATTTTCAAAGGAGCTAGGATCTTTAAAACTAACTTCAACAATTTGTGAATTTTCTAAAAAACTACCTTTGAGAAATTCTACTACCTCTCTTTTTAAATTGATTAATCTCTCTTGATCTATTAAATCTTTTTTAGTGAGAACTACAATTCCATTTTTTACCCCAAGAATGGAAGCGATATTTAGATGCTCAATAGTTTGTGGCATAACTCCATCATCACAAGCAATGGTAAGAATAAGATAATCTATACTAGAAGTTCCAGCAGCCATATTTTTTATAAATTTTTCATGTCCTGGAACATCAATTATTCCCACTCTATTGTTGCCAAGTTGAAGACAAGAAAAACCTATATCAATAGTTAAGCCACGTTTTTTTTCTTCTGGAAGAGTATCAGTATTTTTGCCTGTGAGAAATTCAACAAGAGTAGTTTTGCCATGATCAATATGTCCAGCAGTTCCTATTATAATATCTCTCATAATATTATTCTCTCTGCCTCTTCTACAATATATTGAAACTCCTCTTCTCTAATAGCTTTTAAATCAAGAATAAACATATTCTCTTTTGTTCTTCCAATTATAGGAGTTTCACATTTTCTAAATCTCTCTTCTAAAGAGTGAATATCATTTTTAAAGGCAATACCATAGCTTCTAATTTTTTCATCTGGCATAGCTCCACCACCAACTAAAGCTTCTGTTTTAATTACTCTTGTTTCAATTCCTCTCTCTTTTAATAGACCTTTTAATTTTTCAGCTCTTATATTTGTTTTTTCAGGCTTTTCAGTTAGCATTTTTAAAACTGGAATCTCATTTATAGCTTTTTTTTCATCTAAGTAATATCTGAAAATTTCTTCCATAACAGCTATACTCATCTTATCAACTCTAAAAGCTCTTGTAAAAGGATTTTTCTTTAATCTTTCAATTAACTCTTTTTTTCCTACAATAATTCCACATTGAGCTCCACCAAGCATCTTATCTCCACTAAAAGTAACTATATTTATACCAGATTTTAAGCTCTCTTGAACAGTTGGTTCTTTGCTTAAACCATATTTTTCATAATCAATAAGAACTCCGCTGCCAATATCATCAATAGTAATAATATTGTTTTTTTTTCCAAGTTGAGCTATCTCATTTTTATTTACTGAATCAGTAAAGCCAATTATCTTGTAATTAGAAGTGTGAACTTTTAAGAGAACTCCTGTATCCTCTTCAATAGCTCTCTCATAATCTCTGATATTTGTTTTATTTGTAGTTCCTACTTCTTTTAAAATAGTTCCTGACAGTTCCATTATTTCTGGAATTCTAAATGAACCACCTATCTCTACTAATTCTCCTCTAGAAACAATAGTTTTTTTATTTTTAGCAAATTCATTTAAACATAAAATTACAGCAGCAGCATTATTATTTACAAGCATAGCTCCCTCTGCTCCTGTAACTTTACAGATAATCTCTTCTAAAAGCTGATATCTACTTCCTCTACCACCAGTTGAGAGATCAAATTCAAGATTTGAGTAGCCAGTGACAATTGCTTTTAACTTTTCAGCTACTCTTTCATTAAAAATAGATCTACCTAAATTTGTATGTAGAATAACTCCTGTACCATTTACAACATTTTTAAAATTTCTCTCTTCACTTTTTTTAGCTAGAGATATTATATCTTTTATGATCTCCTCTTCTGTAAAGCTTTCAATTTCACTATTTTTTATTTTACTTCTAAAACTATCTATTACTTTAGTTACTATTTCATAGAAACTATTATAATCTAAAGTTAAACTAAGATCTTTTAATAGGGTATTTTTCATAAGAATATCAACTTTTGGCAGCTGCCTAAAAAGTTCATTTTTCATTTTTTACCTCACAATAATAAATTTTTTCTCTTTTTCAACAACACTTCCTATTATTACAGCATCAACATTAGCTAAAGAAAACTCTTTCATTATATCACCAACATATTGAGCAGGGATTGAAAATAGAAGCCCTCCTGAAGTTTGAGGATCAAAAAGAATTTCTTGTAGCCATAGGGGAACATTTTGAAAATCTACATTGTTACCTACAAAATTTCTGTTTTTTTGTCCTCCAGTAGTAATAAGAAAATCTTGAGCATACCCCTTAGCTTCTTCAATAAAAGGTATAAAATCTTTTTCAAATATCAAAGTTTTATTTGAATTTGATGCCATTTCATAGGCGTGTCCTAGAAAACCAAATCCTGTGATATCTGTACAAGCAGTAACAGGGTATTTGATAAGTATTTCACCAGCATATTTATTTAAAGTAGTCATATTTTTTATAGATGTATTTAAAGCATTTTCACTTGCTAATCCTACTTTAGATGCAGTAGTTACAATACCTGTTCCCAATTTTTTAGTACATATTAATATATCACCATTTTGGCAACCATGATTTTTTAAAATTTTATCAGGATGAGCTATACCAGTTACAGAAAGTCCATACTTAATCTCTGGATCGTGAATAGAGTGTCCACCACTTAGAACAGCTCCAGCTTCAGCTACTTTTTCAGCTCCTCCTCTTAAAACTTCTCCTAAAATATTGATATCCATTTTCTCTGGAAAGCAAACGATATTCATAGCTGTTTTAGGAGTTCCCCCCATAGCATAAACATCACTTAAAGAGTTTGCAGCAGCTATCTGTCCAAAAATATATGGATCATCAACCATAGGAGTAAAAAAGTCCAATGTTTGTATCATTGCTATTTCATCAGTTAATTTATACACTGCAGCATCATCAGACTTATCAAAACCTACAATTAGATTTTTATCTTCCACACTTGGAAGATTTGATAAAACATCACTAAGAACCTCCGGTCCTATTTTGCTTGCTCAACCACCAATTGAGCATCTATCTAAATATAGCTTCTCTTTCAATTTTTCACCTCTAATTAACCTAACATTTTAACTAAATTAACTAAAATTTCAACTAAAAATTCTCTTTTATGTTTATCTTCCTCTTGATAAATAATATCAGCTAAAGTTTTAATATCCTCTCTGATCTCCTCTTTAGTAGCTATATCATAAGCATCAGCCATTTCTCCTCTAAAGTCTTGCATAAAATAGTCAAATATATTTCCAGCTATCAATCTTCTACCAGAAGATTTTCTAAAGCTTTCATAAGCCTCCATTATCCATTCTAACCTTTCGCTCATTGTTTCTTCCTCCCTTGTTATAGCTCCACTAAGATTATCTGATTCAGATATTATTATTTGTTCTTGATTTAACTCCTCTAAAATTGTAAGTAAAATTAGTGTACCTGCAATAATAACATCAGCTCTTTTCTCTTCTAAACCAACAATTTTTTTTCTCTCTTCAAAATTCTTTGAAAGAAAAAGTGACAGGTTTTCTTTAAGCTCATCTAAAGTTAAAGTTGCCATATGTACTTTGCTACTATCATATATTTCCATTTTATCTCTAACAGATATTTGAGTAGTAGCAGTTCCAGCCACTCCAATTAGTTTAAAATCTCTATCTTTTATAGTTTTTAAAATTTCAAGATTTTTTCTTATCCAAGCTTTACATTTTTCTATTTTTTCTTCTGAATAATCATTGTCACTAAAGAATTTTTCAGTTGCTCTTACAGCTCCAATATTGATACTTTGTATAAAATCAATAGTTTTATCTTTTCCTAAGGTGAACTCTGTACTTCCACCACCAATATCTACAACTAAGATTTCATCTTTAAATACAAGAGAGTTTCCTAAGAAATTTAGAGTAGCTTCAGTTTTTCCAGAGATGCACTCTATTTTTATTCCAAGTTTTGAAACCTCTTGAAGAAATACCTCTCTATTTTCAGCATCTCTTACAGCTGATGTGGCAAAAGCTCTAATATTTTCTACACCATAAGAAGAAGCTTTCTCTTTATATTTTTTTAAACAATCTAAAGTTCTCTTTATAGCATTAGGATTTAGGTTATGAGTTTTATTAACTCCCTCTCCTAATTTTACAATCTCTACATCTTTTACTAATTCCCTCTTTATTTTCTTTCCCTCACTGGTATTTTCTAATTCAGCAATGAAAAGTCTACAAGAGTTTGTTCCAATATCAATTACACCTTTAATATTTTTACCTTGATACATAATTTCCTCGCTTAATAATTTATAGTTTCTTATACTAAATTATAGCATAACTTTATATTATCATTCAAAGTATTTTCGAATCATTAAAGTTATTTTATGATGTTGATTTTTTATGAATATATGCTATAATTATTATAGAAACACCAACCCTAAAGGGTAGTGTAGTAGTTAGTTTTTAAGTTCTGAATAATATAAGCCCTCAATTTTTTGGGGGCTTATATTATATATATAAGTCGTCAGAACACTTATATATATAACTAACTACTCACGGAGGTGTACTATTATGTACATTTATATTGAATCACTTACAATTAATGGAGGTATTGTAATTACTATCTTCATTGTCGTTTTGTGGTGGTGTAAAGGTAAATAATTAGTACCCTCGCCCTTAGGGGCTTTTTTTATTTTATATTTCTTTAATGGTATTTCAAAGAAGAAAAAAATTATCTATTCCTTTACTAGGGGAAAGTGTTATAATATAATAAGTAAAAATAATTAATATTAAAGGAGCTGTTAAGGTGAAAACTTTAAAAACTTTTTTCTTAATGGGAATAATGACTTTTATTCTTATGATTATAGGTAATGCTGTTGGAGGACGTCAAGGAATGTTGATGGCACTTATAATGGCAGGAATGATGAATTTTATATCTTATTGGTTTAGTGATAAGATTGTATTATCTATGTATGGAGCTCAACCTGTGGCAGAAAATACTCATCTTTATCAGTTAGTAAGTAGATTAGCTAATGAAGCTGATATTCCTATGCCAAAAGTTTATATTATTAATGAAGCTCAACCAAATGCTTTTGCTACTGGAAGAAATCCTAGCCATGCAGCAGTTGCAGTTACAAGAGGGCTTATGGATATAGTTGATGATAATGAGCTTTCAGGAGTAATAGGGCATGAACTAGGACATGTACACAATAGAGATATATTGATTAGTACAGTTGCAGCTACAATGGCAGGAGCTATCACATTTTTAGCAAATATGGTTAGATGGGCAGCTATATTTGGTGGTGGAAGAAGAGATGATGATAGAGATGGAGGAAACCCTTTAGCATTGATATTAGTAGCAGTTTTAGCACCTATTGCTGCAATGCTTGTACAGATGGCAATCTCAAGGACAAGAGAGTATAAAGCTGATGAGTTTGGAGCTAGAGTTAGTGGAAACCCTCTATATTTAGCAAATGCTTTAAGAAAACTTGAAAGTTATAGTAGAAGAATTCCTATGCCAAATGCTTCACCAGCAACAGAAAATATGTTTATAGTAAGTCCATTAGCAGGAAATAAGTTAGCTAATCTATTTAGTACACACCCTGCTACTGCTGATAGAATAAAAAAATTAGAAGAGATGTCTTTTTAGGAGGAGATTATGAAAAAATTATTATTAGTTTTTGCTATTTTTATAGGAGCTGTATCTTTAGCTTTCTCAAAGGAGATAATACCAGAATATTATGTAATGGAAAGATTACTTATACCTATTGAAAACTCTAAAACATATAAATATGTAGGATTAGAAGAAATTGAAAAATTTAAAGAGTTAAAAGCAATTCAAGTTGATAAAAATGTATTAAAAGGACTTGGAACATCTGAAAATCCTTTCTATATGAAAAGTTCAAATGGAGAAGTAGAAGCAGTGAGAGTTGGAGATTACATAGTTTCTCCATTGAATTTATCAAGTGTTTATTTTATCTCTAAAGATAACTTTGAAAAAAATTATAGAGATATAAATGCGCCAGAAGTTTCTATTGAGACAGAAGAAGTTAGTACAATGACTGAAAAAGTAGATACATCAGAGGTAGATGAGGCAAATAACAGAATTAATACAGTAGAAAATTAGAAAGGGGTAGGGAGAAGTGGCAAAGGAGATAAAGGAAAAGACAGATTATTTTTTTAAGGAGCTTTCAAATCAAGGAAAAATGTCTAATATTATTTCTGGAGTAAAAAGAGCTTTGCAAAATTATAAAAGGGCTAACTCTGCTCTTTGGGTAACCTCTCTTTGTTTTTATACTTTGCTCTCCCTAGTTCCTATTTTTGCAATTCTTTTTAGTTTAGGGAACTGGTTGGGAGTTGCAGAAAATCTGATTAAACAACTGAATAAATACTCTCCATTAAATGAGGAGATGATAAATTTTCTTATTACTTTTTCAGAAAATCTTTTAGAGAATGCAAGAAGTGGAGTTTTAGCAGGGATAGGTTTTCTATTTTTAGGTTGGACATTGATTACAATGTTTTCAATAATAGAGAAAGCATTTAATGATATATGGCAGGTATCTAAATCAAGGATGATTTTGAGGAAGATAACTGACTATGTAGCTTGTTTTTTACTATTTCCACTATTGATTTTAACTGTTAATGGAAGTATGATAATTTTAGGGAAAAAGTTAGAGGGAATATATGATATATCTCCTTATCTTATTCAATTAGTGCCTATTTTAACATTGCTACTATTTTTTACAGCACTATATATGTTGATTCCAAATACAAGTGTAAAATTTATACCTGCATTTTTTTCAGCTATATTTGTTACACTTTTTTTTGCTGGATTTCAATATCTTTTTATCTTGTTACAGGTTATGATTATAACTTATAATAAGATATATGGAAGTTTTTCAGGAATATTTATATTTTTCTTTTGGCTTAAAATTATGTGGTTCTTTGTAATTTTAGGAGCTCATCTATCATATTTCCTTCAAAATAAAGAGTTAAAACTAGATAGTTTCAATGTGAGAGATATAAGTTTTAAATCAAGAGAGTGTGCAACTTTAATGATAATATATGAGTTGATTAAAAGATATAGAAATGATATGCCACCAGCAACAGTGATGGAGATAGCTGAAGAGTACAACTTATCATATAATTTAGTGTTGTATATTCTTGAAGTTTTTGAAGAGAATGGAATGGTAGCTGAAGTTATAAATGAGAAAAGTAGATATGAGAGAATCTATGTTATCACAAATAATATAGAGAGAATAAATTTTAAGAGAATTTTTTCTGTTTTAGAAGAGTATGGAGAGAATATAGAGTTAATTATAAATAATAAAAATAGAGTATTTTTTGAAATTGTAGAGAATAAAGATTATGAAATAATTTTAAAAGATATTGCACTAGATGAAAAATAGACAGAAATATTTTGGAGGATAGATGAAAAATTTAAACTTATTGATAAAACCAGCATCAAGTAGTTGTAACTTACGTTGTAAATATTGTTTCTATTATGATGTTGCAGATAATAGAGAAGTAAAAAACTTTGGAATAATGAATGATGAGACTTTAGAAAATATGGTAAAAAGAGTTTTTGAAGATGTGGAATACTCAGCAAACTTTGCATTTCAAGGGGGAGAACCTACTGTTGCAGGGATAGAGTATTTTAAAAAATTTCATGAATTTGTAGAAAAATATAATGTAAATAAGATACAAGTTAATTTTTCACTACAAACAAATGGAACTTTATTGGATAAGAAATGGATGGAGCTTTTTAAAAAATATAATTATCTAATAGGTGTGTCTCTTGATGGAAATAAAAATATCCATGATACTTTTAGAGTTGATGCCAATGGAGAGGGAACATTCTCAAGGGTGTTAAAAGCTACTAAAATGCTGACAAAGGCAGGAGTAGAGTTTAATATTTTATGTGTAGTAAATAAATTAATAGCACAAAATGGAAAATTAATATATAACTTCTTTAAAAATAATGGATTTAGATATTATCAATTTATTCCATGTTTAGATGCACTTAATTGTTCTAAAAAGGAGGATTATACTCTTACAGCAGAAGATTATGGAAAATTTTTAGATGAAACATTTAATCTTTGGGCTGATGATATTTTATCTGGAAAGAGAATTAGTATAAGACATTTTGATAATTATACTAAGATAATTTTAGGAGAAGCACCAGAAGCTTGTGATATGGTTGGGCATTGTAATATGAATGCTGTATTAGAATCTGATGGAAGCATGTATCCTTGTGACTTCTATGTTTTAGATGAATATAAGGTTGGAAATGTAAATGAAAGTAGTTTTGTAGAGCTATTTACAAGTGAAAAAGAGCAAGAGTTCTTAAACCCTTCTTTAAAAGTAAATGATAAGTGTAAGGCATGTGATTATTTTAAAATATGTCGTGGTGGTTGTAGAAGACATAAAGATTTGATGGAAGATGGAACATATGAAAATAGATTCTGTCAAAGCTATAAATACTTCTTTGAAAAGAATATAGATAGAATGGTAGAAGTAGCGAGATATATTTTGAAAGTAAGAAGTGAAAATAGATAAAAAAGGTTAGTAACTACTCACCTATTACCTATAAATATTATAAAAAGCAAAATTTTATCCC
>UQQO01000086.1 GCA_900543175.1 uncultured Fusobacterium sp. | reverse complement strand
AAATAAATCCTAAAAATGAAAGTGTTATTTATAATTTAGCTTTAATATGTCAACAAGAAAATAATCTAGCTAAAGCAAAAGAATACTTTAAAGTACTAATAAAAAACAATCCAAAAAATGATATATTTTTACATAATTTGGGTTTGATATATCAACAAGAAAATAGATTAGAGGAAGCAGAGATATATTTCAAAAAAGCTATTACAGAAAATTTAGATGAAGGATTGTATTATTATAATTTAAGTATGGTTTATCTTAAACAGAATAAATTGGAAGAAGCTGAAATTTGTTTAAAAAAAATGATAGAGATAGATCCAGAAAATAAATTAAATTATTGTGGACTAGGAATTTTTTATGAACAACAAAATAAATTAAAGGAAGCAGAAGACTACTATAAAAAATCTATAAATACTGAAATCGGATTATATAATTTAGGTTTATTTTATTATAAATGTAGTAGATTAGATGAGGCCGAAATTTGCTTAAAAAATGTTATAAAATTAAATCAAACTAATGAAAAATATTATTATTTACTTGGATTAATTTTTAATAGTAAAAAGGACTTTTATAAAGCAATTGAATATTTTAAAAAAGCTGTAATTTTTTTCCCTGATTCGATTGAAAATATAAAAAATTGTTATAAAAGTTTAGGAAAAACAGATGAAGAAATTGAAAATATTATTACCTTAGAAAATTTAAAAAAATTATAAAATAAAAAAGAGAGAAATGATAATCTTCTCTCTTTATTTTTATTTGGTAGAAGGTTAGGGGAAATTTTCCCCTGCTGGTGTTTGTATTCTTATCTATAATTAATGGACTCTTCTTAATTCGATGAAAATTCCCTTCCATAAGAACCAGCTTCACCAAAACTCCTACAATTACACTAATTTTCATACCTACCACCTCTGTAAGTTTTTTTTCAAGTACTTTAAGTAAGTAAAATTGTATATTGTTTGCCTGATTTAGCCAAACTTCAAAGTCATTAGTTTGATTGAAATCAAGATAACTTATTAAGCTATCTAAAGCAAAGGCGAAAAATCCATCACAACAGCAATAATATTTTATCTAGATAATACAATATTTTTTTTAATTAGTCAATTTTTTTATTTTTACTATCTTTATACTGCTCTAACATATTCTTTAACTTTTCAGGAATAGGAACTCCACAAATGGAAGCATTTTCTAAGATACTTAATCCCTCATTACTTAATAATATTCCTATTGTCAAACTTTTAACAGCAAACTTTCCTTCAAATAGTAAATCTATTTGATGAGCTAAGACAACTACTCCTATCATAACCATTTTTTTTAGTAATCCTTTAAATCCAGCTTTACTATTTACTTTTTCTATTATAATAGCTTTTGCCACTCCTGTAAGATAATCAATAGTCATTAGGATTATAAGACAATTCATCATCTTATCTTCTCCACCAGTTATAAGAAAAATTAAAGAAATAATAGAGCCTATAAACCATACTACTTTATTGATGAAAATATCTCCTACATCAATAACAAGTTGTAATATTTCTGTAATAGTCATAAAATCCCTCCTATAATGTAAAAATATATTTTAGTGCCATATCTGCCTTTTCAAACCACCAATCTGTTATAGCTAACTTAGGAAATAAAGAAGCTAACATACACATTAATAAAATTATAATAACAATCCACATCATTGTTTTTGAAAAAGTATTTATTTTTTTTATTTCAATTTCTTGAGCTTTCTCTCCACTCTTTGCTTTTTTATTAAAAATATCAGCTATTTTACTACTAAAAGCTATTATTGAAGCGACTATTCCGTTCATACTGTTACTCCTCCATTAACTCAAAATGTCCTCCATCATATGATCCTCTCTCTATCTCATCATCATATTTACCATTCATATTCCAATCTCCACCCCATCTAACTTTAATACCAAGTTTTTCAGCCTCTTCTTTTAGTACATCAGCTACTTTTTTAAATCCCTCTAAGTCATTCCAATCTTTAAAAGGATATGGGATAAAATCAAAAGCATAACTCTTAGGCTTTCTACAATGTTTAGACCTGTTTGTCCAGCTAGTTCCTTTAACTTGATTTTTTTTAGCTTCCTCTTCTGTTCTAGCTCCATCTATTATAGAGAAATCTATTCTTTCTATTGCCTTATTTGCTATTAATATTAATCTATCATCACATTCATTTAAGTGTTTTAAACTTCTTTGACTAAATTTATACATACATTCCCTCCAAAATTATTTTTATTCTTTATAATTTAACCTTAGAGGCGTTTTAAACCTCTAAGGTATAATCTTCATCATCTAATTAGAAAAACTTGTTAAATCTGTTTTTAAATGCTTCTAGTGCTGAGCTCGGTTTTGGAAGCTCTATTCTAACTGCAAAAGTGTTAATTTTGTTATCTGAGAATAAAATTTCTTTACATTTAGACATAAAAGTGTTGTATTCATCTAATAATCCAGCTTCAGTATGTTTTTGATTTAAGAATTTTATTTTATAACTATATTGAATACATCTACTTGTTATTTCTGTCATAAATCTCCTTTATTTACTTTCTAAAGCTTTAATTCTTTTTTCAAGTTTTGTAGTACCGAAATTGTCGTACACATATGCCCAAGTTACAAATTGAAGTTTATCTTTTCCTTTTGATATCATATATTCTAACAATTCTCTTAAATGAGTTATATGTTCTAAATCACTAGTGTCATCAGTACCGTGCATCGCCATAACAACAAATGATTTATTTTTAATGGCGTTATCAACATAAGTCTTGCAATTTTCTATCGTAGAGTAATCATGATGCCACCATCTAGAATGAGAATAAGCTGGAGATGTCTTTAAGCCATTTTGATCTGAATAATCATAATATTTTCTTGACCAGTCATCTAATTTTTTTGTAAAAGAACTATACCCAGCGCCACCAGCAGTAATAATACCTCTTATTTCATATCCGTTATCTTCTAATATTTTTTTAGTATCTCTAAAGACTTCTTCATAATCTGTATAAGTACTATCATCTTTAATATATTTACCACTATGAGAAAGTATTTCTCCGCCATCTGCAACAACTAAATCACAAATATCTTTAATACTTCTACCGTTACTATTATCATAAATAGTATTTAATTCTGATGGTATAATCGCTGGACACATAACAATTCCTAATTCGTGACACAAATCATAAACTTCTGAAAGATATTTGTTTGCATCGTCAATAGTTAAAACAAAATACGCTTTATCAAAATTTGCGTAATCAAAATCATTAAATCTTTGAGTTTTCGCTAATTGTGATTGTGCGTTTTGTAATTCATATATTATATTTTGAATTTCTGTTTTAATTGTTTCTAATTCTTTCTTTAAATCAAAACTTTCGAATTCTGGAACTTGTAAATCAATTTCATATTTAGCATCGTTGTCACTTATATATACTTTATACGCATTGTAAGGAACTGTAATTTCTTGATAATCATTAACCCATTCTCTATCTCCATTGACATAACAAATAAATTCATTATTTATATCAAAGAATACAGCCAATGGACAATTGCCACCATAAAATCCTTTTGCTTTTACTGTTTTATTTATATATTTATTTATAATATATGACCTAGATTTACCACCGTTAGCTAATTTTCCATCAAGAAGAAAACTATTTGTTTCATCTACAAAACTTAATGAAGTATATTTTTTTGTAAATAGTGTATCTGTAACAGATTTCATAGTTACATCAAATGTTTCTGATAACGATTTAATTACATCAATTTTATTATTAATAGTTTTAAGAGAAGAATTAATAGATTCAACAGAAGCATCTATATCGTTTATTTTTTTATTAACATTAAAACTAGTATCATGAGTATAGGTTTTACAGCTTACTTTTTCAACATTATCAGTAGCATTGACTACGACATATTTTGAACCAGCAGGGACTTGAACATCTATATATTTATTTACCCAACCGCCTGTAGTTGTTCCTAATACTTTTTTAGAAGAGTTTAAAAATACACAATGTTTTACATTCCCGCCTGCCCAATCATAAACTTTTATTGTTGTATCTTTATCGCATAACTTATATGTTTTATGCCATCTAGTTCCATCTTCTTTTTGGATAATATTTCCACTTTCATCCATAATACCTGTCCAATCTGTATCGACAGGATTTGCAATCAATAATTTTCTTTCTCCAAATACAGATTTACTAACAGGTTCAATTTCACTTTTTTCCACTTCAATTAAATCTTGCTCAAATTCAACTCTTGTTTTCCCACTCAAAGTTTGTGCATTAGAAGTTTCAGGATTACCTTCAACCAACTTTTTTAATTGCTCTATAACTTTTAGAGCTTCAGCTTGAGTAAGGCTTATTTGTTTATTTCCCTCAGCAGTTACTTTACTAACTTCTTCAGTACCTTTATCAGTTACAGTTTTAACTTGTTTTGTACCCTCAGCAGTTACTAAACTAAGAGTCTCTGTTGTGAATTGTTGCTTTTCTTCCTCTGTTAGATAATCTACTCCTTTCACAGGAGTATCTCCCTTTTCTCCCTTCATATTTACAAACTCAAAGTTAAATTTTCTCTCTAGTCTATTTACTTCATTAATCTGTTCTACAGTTACATTTACAGCAGGTTCTCCAACTTTGTTATCTACTGTAGCAGTTGCTAAAATATCAGGAATTATTTGTCCTAAGTCCTTTTCTGTCATATTTTTTCCTCCTTAAGTGTCATTATTAAATGCTTATCTCTTATTGTGAAGTCTGGTTGAATTGCAGGATCTCCCTTTTCTCCTTTTAATTCTGCTTTTTTCTCAGTTACATAGTCATCTATCTTTATTTTTGAAGCACTATCAAAATACTTAGCTGCTTCTTCTTTTGCAGTTAAATATATATGTTCATCTATTTTTGTTTTTGAATTAGCTACATGCTCATTGATTTGTTTCTCTGATTGTGACATTAAAAGTTCTATTCTTTTGATTTGATCTGCAATAGTTTCTTTTAAACTCCCTTCAGCATAAGCATTTATTGAACTTCCATTAGTAGTCTTTCTTACTTCAAATGTTAGATTTCTATTGATAGTGATTAACTCATTATCTTTGCTTAAAGCAAATTCAACTGTAACTTCTCCATTTCTTTCTAAAGCTACATCAGGTATAACTACTTCCATTGATTTTTGTAGATCTTTAAAAGTATCTACAAATGGAACTGTAGCTGGAAAAGGTGGAAGATAATATACTTGAAGTTCATATCCTGTTAATTCAATCTCATCAGTAAATGTTAAACCTAAGAAATGTGTATTCTTATCACCTTGCGTTGCATCTTCTATTCTCACAGTTTTGATTTTATTTATAGAGATTTCAATATTTGATATTCTTTTATTCATATTTACACCTCCCTCCATTTTTATAATAATTTAACTTTTCTCATTAATGGCAGTGTAGGCTTTTTCACATCAAAGTGTGTACTTCCTACTTCTGTCCATCTCGTTACACGTGGCCATGATCTAACACCGTCAGCCAGTCCACTATGCCAAGGGTTGAAAGTGAAATATCCATCATCATTCAACTGTGAATCACAATTTAAACTATTTCTAGTAATAGTAATTGCTCCAAATCCTCCTGTATCTGCATTAACTTTTACAGTCCTACTTTCTCCTATTTTCATACCTTGAAGTCCTGAAATATATAACCAGACTTTATCGTGTCTATGAGTATCTCCACCACTATTAGTCCTTACAGTTAGTCCTGATTTTTGTGTTATAGTCCAGTCTGTTCTTGTGCTACGAGTTTCAAACTCCAAAGCAATTTCTCCAACACAGCTTCCATAATTTTTCCTTTTACTCCACTCTTTCATTTTGAACAGTAGATCACTCATATGTTCCCTTCCCCAATAATGACCAAACTCATATAGTTCTTTCTCGGCATTAACAAACTCTGCAAATAAATAGTAGTCTGCTAAAGTCTTATTTGGCACATATTTACTTGAGTAGTCAATAAGAGATGTAAATACATAATCAAAGTGAGTAGCATCAGTTATTTTTGATTTTATAGAGTCTATGTAAGTGTTATATGCATGTTGCCATCTTAATAATTTTTCTTTAAGAGCTAACTGATCTCTATTAAGTGATTGTAATAGCTCTTTACTTAACATTTGCCCTTTTGTTACTGTCTTATAATCAACACCAGCTTGACTTCCTATCTTTCTAGTTAATTGAGAAAAGGTAGTATCAAGCATTCTCATAGAGACAGTTCCTTTTTTAAAGTCAGGATTTTTCTCTATAATTTCCATTAACTTTGCCATTAAACTCCCTCCTCCTTTAACCACTTCTCAATATATTCATGATTATCTATGCAGCTTTTATATCCTGCTTTATTAAATACTTCATGTATTATCTCTTTGCTACGAGTTTCAATTATCCAAGTTCCATCTATTGCTTTACCTAGAGTATTATCAGTAATAAATCCTCCCCAATCATGTTTTACATTCAAGTGAGCAATTCCGTTATATTGATCTTCTATTTCTTGCTCATAGCTCTTAATACCTGCTGTCCCTTGAGTTTCTCCTTCCCAAGCAACAACAGTTTTATGATTTACAAATAGATAATCACCAACCTTGTAATTAACTGCAACTTCGAGCGGAACTGTGATGGCGATTTCGACAGTTGGAGATCCATAACGGCTAAATATACTATCTGCAAGTGTTGCACTAAATGTAGCTTTATCTGTATATGATAGTTTATTAATCCCTTTTATCACTATTTCTTCAGGAGTATTAGGAATTAACATTCTAAGCTTATTAAAAGATGCTAATGAGTTGAAATATCTTTTAGTCCTCTCTTTATCATCTTTAAAATCGTGATCATACTTAACAACCATATTATTGACAATATTGTCATCAGTGATCCTTTTTTCATCAACTGAGATAATATTTTCCTCTGAAACTGTTATACCCTCTGTTCCAATTGTAGGTTGTTTATGTAACTTTAAACCTAGTTTTCCGTTTAAATTCACAAATGGGAATATAGCACAAGGTTTATAGATATTTTCTATTAAAAACTCATAAGGATCCTCGATAGGCTCTCTAAACTCTAAATAAAAGTTATAAGTAGATCTATTTAAAGTATCTTTGATAGATTTTAAACTTTCTAAATCAACAAAATCATAATATTTGTTACTTAGATAAGGCACTTGCACTTCCAACTCTGGAGTAGAGAAAACTATTTTAAATATCATCTCAACAAAGTCAATTACATGTCCTTCAAATGTAATAACTTTAGTTAAGATAGGTTTTCCATTATCATTTGTTTCTCCCTCATCAACTTCTTTTATGCTAAAACCTTTTCTAACTCCATTTTCTATAAAAAAAGGAAGTCTATACTTGTTAATATCATCTATAGTTTCACTTGAATACTCTGATAACTCTCTATCAAATATAGAAGCTTTTAGTCTGTCTTGGAAGTCTGCTATTTCAAATGTGTACTTAGTTTCAAACTCATCATTACTAATAGCTCTAATAAGCCCTCTATAAATAAGTTTCATACTTCCATCACCACACAAGGCAAATACATCAACCATTTCTCCATATGTCATAGAATTAGCACTATTCATTCTCTCATATAGCCATTTAGAGATCTCATAATCTACATTAACAACTTCAAAACTTAATGAAGAAACAGAACATTGTGAGTCTTTAGGAGTAATAGAAGTTCCTCCACCCTCTGGAATGCTCATATATGGCTTAGTATCATATCCATTTATTTTTAAACCTTTTCTAGTAGAGAGAAATAGCTCTTTTTTTTCAAGTCCTGTTCTCAATGAATCATAAATTTTTACTGCATAATGATAAAAGATTTTGCTATAGTCAATAGCATAATTATCATTATTTTTTATTTCTATATACATCATAGATAATCAACTCTCTCTCTAACTTTTATTGTGATGTCATAATAAGCTTTGTTTTGTTTAGGCTTAATGTCTTTAATATCAAATCTGAAAAAAGGCTCTGTTTTAATAATTTTCATATCAATATATCCTTTTTCTTCTAGTAAGACTTTAGAAATAGTTATCAACTTTCTATTTCTTTTAGCCTCTAAGCATTGTTTTATAATCTCTTCAGCCTCTGCAAATGTTAAATATTGAAGCGATATAGTATATTGATGCTCTACCCATCTCACTATATTAAATTCTTCTCCAGTCTCTGATTGCTGGTAAATAGTTCCAGCTTTTTCATTGATTCCATCATACTTACAGCCTTTTATTTTATATTTATTTAATCTATTAATTGATGTCAGTGTTTGAACTTGCAAGTTATCACCTCCAATTATTTTTTGTAATAAAAAAATCCCCAGAATATCATCTGAGGATTTAATAATCTATTTAATTTTACCAAAAATATATCCTAAACAACTTGTTACAATAGGAGTTGCTATTTTCCAATAATCATTATATATAGTACTAAAAAATGAAAAAATTCCACCTATTATTAAAAGAAGAACAACAATTCCAGCTATATGAATTGCAGTGTTGTCTGTTGAACCAAAAAATTTTCCTAACAATCCTGTTTTTAACACTAGATTTTCGTTGAGATTTTTATAATATAAATTTAATTTGCTTTCTGAAATTTCATTTAATTTAGAAATATCAATTTCATTGTTATGATTAAAATTATTTATTCTATTTAATTCATTAAAATCCATAGCCTATTCCTCCGTATATAAGGAATATTCTAATTTGTATTGTTTATCAAATAGAGAGTTAGCTATATATGCAAGGAAAATTTTTTTATTATTAATCTCACCTATTTGAACTGGAGAAAACAATCCTGATCCTAAAGCATCTAAATTATAAATATCAATAGTGATTATTCCATCAATAATTTTAGAACTTGAATAAGATTCCTTTCTTGACAAATCAGTTTTAAAAATCATTTTAAATGAAAAATCAGAAAGATCAAATTCTATTTCATCATTTTCTGCTGCAAAAATTACATTTGATTCAAGCAAAGATAATTTTCTATCTTTATTTGTTAAAAAAATTTTACTCATTTTTACTCCTTACACTATTTATTACTTTTTGTGATTAATATATATAATGCTTTTGAGGTAGTACAATTATGTTCTGCTTTAAATTTTTCTAAAGCTTTGCTCATAGCATTGTACTCTTCTTCATTATATTTATAACCAAACATAGTTTTATTTTTTTTAATACCCGTTGGTCTTCCTACCTTTCTTTTTTCTTCCATTAAACTCACCTTGACTTTTTATCTTATCTACTTTATAATATTAATAACCAAATACGCATGTAAAATAAGAACTTTTAAGATTTATCTTAGGAGTTCTTATTTTTTTTATTTTTTATCCATTTGTAAAGGCGATAAGAAAATTCTACTGTTTTTATAATAACTAATATAATAACTGCTATTCTAAACCAATCCATTTCTACACCTCCATTTCCATCATATGAAGAAGAGGGGGAAGGGAGGAGGGAAGATTACTTCCCTTTAAACCTCCTAATCATTTTGATAACCCACTTTGCAATTCTTATGATGTAATCTATTGTGGTGATTGCTAAAATGATTATTTCCCAAATACGCATGCTTCATATTTTCCTCCCTTCATGTATATATAATATCACATTTTATTATAAAAGTCAATGACTTTAATTAAGAAAATGTAGGTTTTATAAGGTTTCCTCAGATAATATTCAGTTGCCAATGTTCAATCTCCTCTTGACTTTTTTTAAAAGATATAGTAATACAATAGTGA
>UQQO01000085.1 GCA_900543175.1 uncultured Fusobacterium sp. | reverse complement strand
ATATATAATTTCTCTGGGGAGTGATCATTGTGGATTTACATTATCTAAAAATATTCTATGAAGTTGCTAAGGAAAAAAGTTTTACTAAAGCTGCTAGTAAATTATACATAAATCAATCTGCCGTTTCTATTCAAGTAAAAAAGTTTGAAGAGATTCTAAATGCAAAACTTTTTGATAGAAGTTCAAAAAAAATAAAACTTACATACACAGGAGAAGCTCTTTATAAGATGGCTGAAGATATCTTTGATAAAGTAAAAAGAGCTGAAAAAGAGATATCTAGAATTATAGATTTAGATAGAGCTAGAATCTCTATTGGAGCTACTTCTGTTATTGGTGAACCACTTCTTCCTAAACTTATGAAGGGATTCTCTCAAGCTCATGAAGAGATTGAGTATGATATTACAATTGCTGAAAAATCATATCTTTTAAAACTTTTAAAAGAGGGAGATCTTGATATTTTAATTATTGACGAGGAACATATTACAGATTCTAACTTAGAAGTTTTAACTATTGAGAAGATGCCTTATGTTCTTGTTAGTAAAAAAGAGTATCACAGTATGGAAAGTGTTTCAAAAGATCCGCTTATTACTCGTGAAACTATTCCTAATAATAACGAGGCTATTGCTGTTATTGAAGATAAATACAGAATATCTTTTGATTCAAAAATATCAGTTTTAGGAAACCTTGAGGTTATAAAGGGAATGGTTAGAGAGGAGATTGGAAATGTTATCCTTCCTATGTATGCAGTTCATAAAGAGATTAAAAATGGAGAGTTTAAAGTAATTTATACTGTTAATGAAGTAAAAGATGGATATCAAGTTGTAATCACTAAAGATAAGAAAAGCTTAATCCAAATTATTAAATTCATTAACTTTATCCAAGATTATCAAATCCAATATTAATATTAGGAGGCTAAATGAACTTAATAGATTCTTATAAAGCTGAAGCTTTACTTTTAGAAAATTTTATAAAAGAAGAGGAAGAGAGAAGAGAAACTGAAAAGGTAGCAAAGGAGTTAGCTAATATATTCAATGCTGGTAATAAAGTGCTAATCTGTGGAAATGGTGGAAGTAACTGTGATGCTTTACACTTTGCAGAGGAGTTTACTGGTAGATTTAGAGGAGATAGAAGAGCTCTTCCTGCTATTGCTATTGCTGATTCTTCTCATATAACTTGTGTTGGTAATGATTATGGGTTTGATTCTATATTTTCACGTGGTGTAGAAGCCTATGGTAAGTCTGGAGATATGTTTATAGGTATATCTACTAGTGGAAACTCAAACAACGTAATCAAGGCTGTAGAGGCTGCTAAAAAGTTAGGTATGAAAACTTGTGTTCTACTTGGAAAAGATGGAGGAAAATTAAAGGGAACTTGTGACTTTGAATTTATAATCCCTGGAAACACTTCTGATAGAATTCAAGAGATTCATATGATGATCCTTCATATTATTATTGAGGGAGTAGAAAGACTGATGTTTCCTGAAAACTATTAATAAGAACTAAAATTTGCTACATCTTTTTTCTTATGAGAAAGGATGTAGTTTTTATTTTATCTTTTATTTTCTTTTTTTATGTGATAAACTTTTCTTATAATGATACAGCTAGGAGGTGTGCTATGTTACAAAAAATAACTTTAATAGATGATGAGATATTTAAAATAAAAGATGATAATAGTGAAGAGATATATTTCTCTGCTAATCAAGAGTGGTATTATGGAGAAAGACAAAGACTTGCTGGTTGTGGTCCTACTACAGCATCTATGCTTATCTATTATTACAACTATAAACATTCAATTATAATTCCACCTCTAAAATCTAATATCTTAGCTCTTATGGATGAGATGTGGAATTTTGTAACTCCTGAGCATAGAGGTATCCCTACAACTTCTATATTTTGTAATAAATTAAAAAAATATCTTGATGAAAACAATTTAAATGTAAGTTTTAATGTTCTCGATATCCCAGAAGAGAAAAATAATCGTCCAAATTTCTCTACTCTTGTAAATTTCTTAAAAACTGGACTTGAAAATGATAAACCTATAGCTTTTTTAAATCTTTGTAGTGGAGCTGAAGAAAATCTAGATCGTTGGCATTGGGTTGTCCTCTTCTCCATTGAGTATGATATTGTTAATAATATTCTATACGCCTATATTTTTGATGAAAATATTATAAAGAAAGTTAATCTAGAATTATGGTTAAACTCTACCTCTCTTGGTGGTGGGTTTGTATATTTAAATTACTAAACAAAAAAATGTTGACTTGAAATTCTCTCGTCAACATTTTTTATTCTCACTATTTCTCTTCAAGTTCTACCTCAAATTCAAATCTATCTCCACGTACTAAACTTACTGTATACTCTATTATCTCCATCCCAGCATATGTCCATCTCTGTAATCTTATAATCGGACTTCCCTGTGGTATAGTTAGAATTTCTGCAATCTTTTCATCAGCTAAAAGCACAGAAAATCTCTCAGTTGCCTTTGTAAAACTTATATTATATCTATTTTGAAGTATATCATATAGAGGATTTTCTAATAAAATATTCTTTGAAAGTCCTTGCATCTTCTTTTCTAATAGGTATGTTTTTTCATACATAACTACTTCATCATCAGCTAATCTAAGACGTTGCAATTCATATACTTTATCATCTCTATTTATATTTAACTCTTTACAAATTTTTTCATCAGCTTTTTTTTCTTTAAATGATAAGATTTTTGAACTTGGAGTTTTTCCCTGTTTTTTTGCTTCCTCAGTAAAACTATAAAATTTAAGAAGTTTTTGTTTCATTACTCTTGAGGATACAAATGTTCCACAACCTTGAACTTTGTATATATATCCTTTTTTCTCTAAATATGCAATAGCTTGTCTCACTGTAGATCTACTTAAATTATATTTTTCACAGTACTCTCTCTCAGTTAAAATTCTATCATTTTCTTGTAAATTCTTTTCTTTTATATCATTGATAATTATTTCTGCTAATTGATAATAAAGTGGACTTTTCGACTGAAACATTCCTATTTCCTCCATATAAATATTTATATAATACTAAAATTATATCATTACTCCTATAATTTTACAAGAAAATAAACTCTTTAGTTCAGATAAAAACACCCAAAACTTTAAATAAAATTTTGGGTGTTAATCTCTATTATTTATTAAATCTTCCTACAAATTCATCCATATTTACAACTTTTCCAGTTACTCTTGATTCTTCAGCTGCAAATGCCATAATATGACTCTCTAAAGATACTTTTGGATTTGTTCTTGTATCCTCTAGTTTTCCTTGACATAGTTTTATAAAGTCTTGCATAAGTCCAGTATCTCCTCCACCATGTCCTCCTAAAAGTACATCTGGGGTTATCTCTGTTTTCTTTCCATTTGCAAAACGTCCTTCACCTTTTCCAAACTCATATACTTCTATATGATTTTTTAAATCATTTCCTCTAATTTCACCTTTAGTTCCCATGATTTTAATAGTTCTACATACTTCATCTGTAAATGCACAAAGGTTGAATGTTACATTTACACCATTATCAAACTCTATTATAGAAACCATATTATCTACAACATTGTTATCACATTTATAAACACATCTTCCATATTTATTTGTTCTCAATGATTCCTCTAATGCCTCTTTAGTTTGGATTTCAGTTGCTACAAGTGTAGGCCATGCTCCTAAATTGTTGTAGTATATTTTTTTAGGTGAATAGATACAACTATCTAGGTATTTACAATCTAAACATCTTTCAGCTGATCCTTCAGGGGCATTTTCTCTTTTAAAATGTCTTAATTGTCCAAAAGATGCTATTCTTTTGCAAGAGCTTCCACCTAATAGCCAAGATAAAATATCTAAATCATGGCAACTTTTTTGTAATATTAATGGACTTGTTTCATCTGAATTTCTCCAGTTTCCTCTTACAAAGCTATGAGCAAAGTGGTAGTTTCCTATATTTTCATTGTGTTGAATATCAACAACTTCCCCTATAATTCCACTTTCAATTAACTCTTTTAATTTGCTAAAGAATGGAGTATATCTTAATACATGACATACCATTACTTTTACACCATATTTTTCTGCCATTTTCACTATATTTATACACTCATCAACTTTATTTGACATAGGTTTTTCAAGTAAAATATCATATCCTTTTTCCATAGCTATTTTTATTGGTTCAAAGTGCATATCATCACCAGTAGCTATGATTACAGCATCACAAAACTTATCCTTTGCTAAAAACTCTTCCCAACTTTCAAAAACAAACTCTGGATCTAATTTATGATCTTCCATCATCTCTTTTCTTTTTAATGGATTTGGTTCAGCTATTGCTATAACTTTTGCCTCATCTGTGTAATTTAAAATATATTTTGCATAAACATCTTTTCCTCTATTTCCTGCTCCAATAACTCCAACTTTTATCATAAATTTCTTGCTCTTTTTTGAGCAATTCGCCTCCTTGATATTAAAAATCATTTATTTTAAAGTAATTCTACTCTTTTACTGCTCCAGCTACTATACCAGATAAAATCTTCTTTTTGAAAATTAGATACATAATTATTGTAGGTAACATAACAAGTACAATTGCTGCTGATAATTTAGCCCATGAACCACTACGTCCTACATAGTTCATCAACATAGTTGTTAAAGTTGCATTTTCTGCACTTGGCATATATAGATAAGGTGTATACATATCATTTAGTATATCCACTGATTTCAGTATTATAAGTGTTGCCGTTGCTGGTAAAATCAATGGGAATATTATCTTCCAATAGATTGTAAAATATGAACATCCATCTATCCTTGCACTTTCATCCAATGAATATGGAATTTGGTCAATAAATTGTTTATATACATAGATTTGCAAAATATCTGTTGATATATATATTATCATCGGTGCAAAGAGTGTATCATATAATCCTATCTTTCCAATTATTCCAAATCTAGTTATCTCAGCTATAAAACTTGGAACTAACATTGCTAAACTAAATAGTAAGAAATATACTTTTTTCAGAGTAAATTCAAATCTACTTAATGAATAAGCCACCATACTACTTAAAAGTACATTTACTACAACTGTTCCTATTACAAGTAAAACAGAGTTCTTTAAACCTGTTAATATATTTCCCTTAACAAAAACCTCAGTATAATTTTCTAAAGTAAATGGTGCTGGTAGAGAAAGGTGATTTCCCATAGCTATCTGCTCTGGAGTTTTAAATGATGATAGCACAACTAATAATAGTGGAAGTAAAACTATTAAAGTTACTATTATAAATATTCCATGATTAAAAATATTAAATATATAATTTTTTGTTTTGTTTTCCATTTTTCCTCCTAAACTAACCTAAAACTACGCTTTTTTTCTAAATATCTTCTTGATTTTTTCAGGTTCCAAAACAAGATTTTGAATCATAGAAATAATTATAATTGCTATTATAAGAACTATTGCCATTGCTGATGCTAAGCCAAAGTTACTAAATTCAAAGGCTGTTTTTACAGTGTGAAGAGCAAAGGTAGTACTGCTTGTTCCTGGTCCTCCACTTGTCATAACAAATGGAATATCAAATACCATTAAAGCTCCTCTTACATTTAAGAAAAGGATAATACTTAAAATTGACTTCATATTTGGTATAATAATCTTTATAAATTGTTGGAAAACTGATGCTCCATCAATTAATGCTGCCTCTAACATATCTTTATTTATTGACTGTAATCCAGCTAAAAACAATATAATGTGAATTCCTGTAAATCTCCACAATGATACTATTACCAATGAATAGTTTACAATTTTTGGATCACTAAGCCATCTAATTTTTCCCATTTGTAATAGTGCAAGAAGTCCATTTAATACTCCATCTTCTGAACTATATAAAAATGAGAACATATAAGCTATTGCAACTCCATTTATTATATAAGGCATAAATACAATTGTTTTAAAAAATTCACTTTTTCTTATATATCTATCTAATAACATAGCTAAATACATCTCAATAGGGATAAAAAATAGGTGAATTATAAAATACAGATTGTTATTTTTTAAACTTTGCCATATATCACGTCTTTGAAAAACTTGATTATAATTTTTTAGTCCTACAAAATTCCAAGTGGGATTTATTCCATCCCAATCTGTAAAGCTTATAGTTATAAGCTTTACAGTTGGATAAATTACAAATACTAATAACAATAGAGTTGGAATTGCTAAGAAACAAGTTAACAGTATTCTTTTTTGTATTTTATCTTTCATAGTTATACTCTCCAAATTATTTAGTATTTTCTCTAGCTTCTTTCCATCTATTGTTTAGATCATCCATATACTTTTCAAAGTCAACACCTTGTAACATCTCTTGTCCCATTCTTTTTACATCAAATGAAAGGAAGTTAGCAATCTCTCTATATTTTGCATCTCCACCCTTTTGTAATACAACTTCAGGATTAGGAATATTTGCTATTGTTTCATTAAATATAGTATTATCCCCTTCTACTCCTTCAACTGATGGAAGTACTTTCATATATTTTACATACTCTTTATAGTAGTCGCTTTGGAATAACCAGTTTAAGAACTCTTTTGCTTCAGCAGCATTTTTACTATATTTAGGAATTGATAGGAATACTTCTGCTGTTACTAAATATCTAAACGGATCATCTTTTGTTTCACGTGCAGGTAGTACAAATACTCCAATATCGTCTAACTCTTCTTTTGATAAATCTTTTTGTAGATCTAAATAGAACCATTGTCCTGCTGCTAACATAGCTGCTTTTTTAGATACAAACATACTTTTTTCTTGATCCCATCCATATCCTAATGGATCATCTCCAAATGGTTTTGTTTTATAGTAATTATTTAGCATCTCATAAGCTGTATAGAATGGTTTTCCTTTAGAGAATGGGGCATCATCTACACCCATTTTAGTCCAAATATCATTTCCTCCTGATACTAAAAAAGGCATAAACTCATTGAACGGATAAACAACCCAAGAATCTTTTCCTCCTAAAGCAACAGGAATATATTTATCAGTAGCTTTTATCTTAGTTGAGATATCTACAAATTCACCCCAAGTTGTAGGAATTTCAACTCCAGCTTCTTTAAATATACTTTTTCTATAATATACAAACTCATTAAATCCATACATAGGAAGTCCATAGATATTTCCATCTATTGCATAATCTTTTGCAAATTTATTAACTTTTGTAGCTTCTAAATCATTTAAAGGAGTTAAAATATTTTTATAGTTTTCCATTGTCACTACTCTAACTGGGAAAATATCAGGTAATTTTTGTGCTGAGTTTCTGATTTTCATTGTATTATCATATTCAGTTGCTTGTACTTTTTCCATTTTAATAGTAACATTAGGTTTTACTTTGCTATATGCTTCTACTATACTATTTAGTTCCATCATATACTCTTCACCAGTACCAGTATATGTTACAAAACTTAATTCCACTTTTTCATCTTTCTTAGCCTCAGTTGTTTCTCCACCTTGTCCACAACCTACCATTAATAGCATTGTTCCTATTCCTAAAGCTTTTAAATAACTTTTCATCTTGTCCTCCCTCATATTTATATTTTGATTTCATACTTTCTTACTAGCTCAGTTTTGCTTCCTCTTTTAAACTCATCTTCTTATTATCTTTATGTAGTTCAAATACTACTATCTCATTTGTTCCCTCTTTTAATAGTGGTGCTGGAAGATATAATCTTTTTTGAGGTCCTGCTTTCCAATATCTACCTAGATTAAATCCATTTATAAACACTACACCTTTTTCCCAACCTTCAAAATCTAAATAAGTATCTCCTACTTCTTTTACTTCAAAACTTCCTTTATAGAAAGTTGGATACTCTTCTTTATTACCATTTCCATATTTTATATTCTCTATATCTTTTAATGGAATTGTATATATGTCCCAGTTAAATAGGAATTGATTTCCTATTCTTACCCCTTCTGTTATTCCTTTAGGATCTTTTAATAGTGGTCCATAGTTTATTCTTGCCATATTTTCTACTAAAATTTCTAAAGTTGACTCTGGTCCATCCGCATTTAATAATATCTCTTGCTTATTATTTCTATCAATTACCCCTTGATACTCTCCATTTAGATATATTAAAGCTCTATCTCTAACCTCTTGTAAATTTAATTTTAGAGCTTCTAATTTTCCTTTTATTGTTGTTTTATATATAATAAATCCATAATCTTGATCTAATTCTTCCATTGTTAAAGGGTATGGTGATGTATAATGTTTTGATATAAGATCTAAATTTTCTTTAAATGTTCCATATTCAGTAAATTCAACCTCTCCATAATTGATTTTCTTAGATTCTTTTACTGAAAAATACTTGTGATTTTTATGTTTTTTTATTTTATGCTCATATCTCTTTAAAATATCTTTTACTAGATGATACTTTTCTGTTAAATCTCCTGCTTCAGTTAAAAGAGCATCGTAGTCATAACTTGTTACTGTACATCTTTGCTCATCATGATAGTTTGCTCCATTCATAAATCCAAAGTTAGTTCCTCCATGGAACATATAGAAGTTTACTGATATGTCATTTTCTAACATATATATAAGTTCTTCTCTAATATCATCAGCTTTTCTTGTTATATGTTCATGTTCCCAGTGATCAAACCAACCTATCCAAAATTCCATAACCATTTTTGGCATATTTGTTTGATAATTTTCTAACATCTTAAAAGATTCCTCTGTTCTTGAACCAAAGTTTATTGTTTTCCAAACATTTGGCAAAGTTCCTCCAGATAACATCCAATGTGTCGGTCCATCTGAAGTAAATAGTTGCTCTTTTACTCCTCTACTTCTTAAAGCTTCTTCTAAGTGTGCAAGATATTTACTATCATTTCCATAGCTTCCATACTCATTTTCTATTTGAACTGCTATAATATTTCCACCATTTGATCTTAAATATGGAGCAAATACTGGAACAAGATTATCATAATATCTATCTACTTTCTCAATATAAGTTGGATCCATTGTTCTCAATCTTATATTTGTATATTTTAATAACCAAGCTGGAAGTCCTCCAAATTCCCATTCTGCACAGATATATGGAGATGGTCTTAAAATAATATACAATCCTTTTTCCTCTGCTAATTTTAAAAATCTTCCTAAATCTAACATTCCAGAGAAATTATATACCCCCTCTTGTGGCTCATGAAGATTCCAAGGTACATAAGTTTCTACACAGTTAAATCCTGCTGCTGCTATCTTCTCAAGTCTATCTTCCCATTGTTCTGGTAAAGTTCTAAAGTAGTGCATAGCTCCTGATATTAAAAGAGTTTTTTCTCCATCTATTGTTATATTATTTCCAACAAGTTTCACTTTGACCTCCTAATTATAAAGTAATATTTTCTTCTGTTTCAGCATCAAATATATGAGCTCTTTTTATATTGAAGTAAAATTCTCCCTCTTCTCCATATTTTACATTTTCAGTTTTTCTTGCTTCTATTCTTGATGTAAACTGACAACCATCTATTGTAAAGTATAGAAATTCCTCATTTCCCATATGTTCTACTACACTTACTTGTCCTTTTAAGAAGTTTATCTTTTCTCCTTCTGGGTGAGTAACTTTATTTCCAATATTTTCAGGTCTTATTCCTAAAATAACTTTTTTACCTATATGACTTTTTACCTTTTCTCCCATCTCTTTTGGAAGTACAACATGCTTACTATTTCCAAATATAAAGATTATTCCATCTTCATTTTCTTCAATCACTCCATCAACAAAGTTCATAGCTGGAGATCCTATAAATCCTGCTACAAATTTGTTTGCTGGTTTGTGGTATAGATTTAATGGTGTATCAACTTGCATTATTTTTCCATAGTTTAATACACAGATTCTATCTCCCATTGTCATTGCTTCTACTTGGT
>UQQO01000084.1 GCA_900543175.1 uncultured Fusobacterium sp. | reverse complement strand
TTTGGAAAACCATTGCAATACCTCTATCTTTTGGTGGAAGATCATTAACTAATTTGTCTCCTATCCAGATTTCCCCACCTGTAATCTCTTCAAGACCAGCTATCATTCTAAGGGTAGTTGACTTAGCACAACCAGAAGGTCCTACAAAAACCATAAATTCTCCATCCTTAATGTCTAAATCAATACCATGTACTGCTTTAAATCCATTTGGATATTGTTTTTCAACTTTTTTTAATATTACCTCTGCCATTTCTCCTCCAATTCATCTTTTTATCTTATAATTAATTTAGGATCTAATCCAATATTATAAACCTCTTCTAACTTAATATTCTTCTTTACCTTTTCCAGCAATAGATCTAAACCTTTTTCTACTAAATGTTCCATTGGTTGCTCTACACTTGAAATTTTTAAAACCTTTGAAATTATTGTATTATCAAAAGCCACTAAGGTTTTACCCTCTAAAGAGATTCCTAACTTTTCAGCTTCTTCTAAAAAAATAAAAGCAATTGTATCACTTGAAAAAAAGAAAGCTTCACAATCTAAATTTATTTTTTTTACCTCTTTTTTTATAACCTTTCTTAAATCTTTTTCTAATCCAAAAGTAATATTATCCTCTATATTATTAATTATTCTATCTGAATTTATCTCTTCTAAAAATCCTCTATATTTCTCAGATCTGTTTTCACCTATATATCCTACTTTAGTAAATTTTTTTTCTTTAAAATATTTTGCTACCTCTTTTCCTCCATTGGCTAATACTGTATAAAAACTATCTACCCAATCTATATTCTCATTTAGCACAATAAAAGGAAATTTATTGTTTTTTAGGAACTTCAGATTTTTTAAAGATACTGGTGCACTTACTATTCCATCTACATGTCTCGTCATTAGTTCTTTAAAATGATATTTTTCAAGATCCTCATCATCTTCAGAGTTCATTACTATTACACTATACCCTCTTCTTCTAGCTTCTCTCTCAACAAATCCAACCATCTCTAAATAATATGGGTTATCAAATCCAGCTGATACAAATCCTAAAATCTTTGCACTTTCTCCTCTCATAATTTTTGCATTTATATCTGGAGAAAATTCATTTTCCTCTATACACTTTAAAACTCTTTCTCTAACCTCTTTTTTTACATTTGGATGATTGCTCAATACTCTCGATACTGTAGATTGAGATACATTAGCTAAAATTCCAATATCTTTCATTGTTAACTTCTTCATTTTTCTAACTTCCTTAATTTTGCATACGTATTCAACTTATTTAGAAAGTATCATATTTTTCTTAGTCAGTCAAGTTATTTTTAAAAAGATTACTTCTTTTTTAGTTGTTATAGTTTAAAATACATACACTTTATTTTAAATTATTATGTAAAATTATAAAATTTTTTAGGTAAATAAGATAGTTTTGTTGATTTTCTTAATATTATTTTTCTTTAAAATAAAGAGTTTCTTTCATTTTAATCTATCTTATAAAAGTTTAATTTATTAACTTTTTTAGTTTCTGATAACTATAATTGTTAATAAAAAAACTACACCCTCTATCTTATCTCTAAGACTTTGGATGTAGTTTTTTAATTAGCTATTTTAAATATATCAATTATTTTTTATTCTTGAATCTATTGTTGAACTTTAAATTCTATCTCTCCATTTTCTAAAACAACATCAACTTTATCTCTCTCTTTAATTTTATTTGATAAAATTAGTTTTGCAAGAGAAGTTTCCAATTGCTTTTGAATATATCTTCTAAGTGGTCTTGCTCCATATTGTGGGTCATAAGCATTAGTTGCCAAGTACTCAACAACTGGTTCACTGAAGTTAAGTTGAATATATCTGTCTTTTAATTTTTCCTCTACAGATTTTAAAGATAATCTTACTATATCTTTTATAGATGCTAAGTCTAAAGCTTTAAATATAATTATCTCATCAACTCTGTTTAAAAATTCAGGTCTGAAATTAGCTTTTAATTGATCTAAAACTTTCTCTTTAGTTTCATCTTTAAGAGTAATATCTTTTAAAATAAGTTGACTACCAATATTTGAAGTCATAATTATAAGAGTATTTTTAAAGTCGATTATTCTTCCTTGTCCATCAGTTAATCTACCATCATCTAACACTTGTAGTAAGATATTAAATACATCTGGATGAGCTTTTTCAATCTCGTCAAATAGTATTACTGAATAAGGTTTAGTTCTTACAGCCTCTGTAAGTTGTCCACCTTCTTCATAACCTACATATCCTGGAGGTGCACCAATTAATCTAGTAGTTGAGAATTTATCCATGTATTCACTCATATCTATTCTAATTACATTATCTTCATTGTCAAACATATTGTAAGCAAGAGTTTTTGCAAGATAAGTCTTACCTACCCCAGTAGGGCCAAGGAATATAAATGATCCCATAGGTCTATTTTTATCTTTAAGTCCAGCTCTTGATCTAATCATAGTATCAGCAACTGCTTTTACTGCCTCATCTTGTCCTTTTACTCTCTCTTTCAATGAGTTTTCAAGGTTAAGGATTTTCTCTTTTTCACTTTCAGCTAATTTAGCTACTGGAATACCTGTCCATTTTGAAACAATATCTGCTATCTCATCAGCTGTAACTTCTTGTTTTAAAAGTCCACTACTTCCATATGTAGCATCAAGTTTAGCTTGTTGTTCTTTTATCTCTTTTTCAATAGATGCTAATTTTCCATATTTTAATTCTGAAAGTTTACTTAAATCATAATTTCTTTCAGCTTGTTCCATTTCAAGTTTTACTTTTTCAGCTTCCTCTTTTAACTCTTTTACCTTTGTAATATCTCTCTTTTCAAGTTCCCATTGAGATTTTAAAAGAGATTTTTTAGAGTTAATCTCAGCTAATTCTTTTTCAAGGATTTCCAATCTATCTTTAGATCCTTGATCTGTTTCTTTCTTTAATGCTTCTTTTTCTATTTCTAACTGCATACTTTTTCTAGTAAGTTCATCTAGTTCAGCTGGCATTGAATCAATCTCTGTTCTTATCATAGCTGCTGCTTCGTCAATTAAGTCAATAGCTTTGTCTGGTAGTTGTCTATCAGCAATATATCTATTACTTAATGTTGCAGCTGATACAATAGCAGAGTCTGAAATTCTTACACCATGATACATCTCAAATTTTTCTTTAAGTCCTCTTAAAATAGAGATAGTATCTTCAACAGTTGGTTCATCAACCATAACTATTTGGAATCTTCTTTCAAGAGCAGCATCTTTTTCAATATATTTTCTATACTCATCAATAGTTGTAGCACCGATTACTCTAACTTCTCCTCTTGCAAGCATAGGTTTTAAAATATTTCCAGCATCCATTGCTCCATCAGTTTTTCCAGCTCCTACTATTGTATGAATTTCATCAATAAATAGGATTATATTTCCATTTGAACTTTCAACTTCTTTTAGTACACCTTTTAATCTCTCTTCAAATTCTCCTCTAAATTTAGCTCCTGCAATTAAAGCTCCCATATCTAGAGAATACAATTTTTTACCTTTTAATGATTCTGGAACATCACCATTTAAGATTCTTTGAGCAAGTCCCTCAGCAATAGCAGTCTTACCTACCCCAGGTTCACCAATTAAAATAGGGTTATTTTTAGTTCTTCTTGAAATAATTTGAATTGTTCTCCTTATCTCACTATCTCTACCGATAATTGGGTCAATTTTACCTTTTCTAGCAAGTTCAACTAAATCTCTTGCATATTTTTCTAGAACTTCATATGTTGCCTCTGGATTTTGAGAATCAACTTTTTGATTTCCTCTAATCTCTTTTACTGCAGCTTCATATTTTTTCTCATCAATTCCAAGTTTTCTCAATAGTGGCATCTCTTTTATCAAAGCCCAGAATAGATGTTCTACACTGATATAAGAGTCACCAAGTTTTTCCATAAGATTTTCTGCTTCAATAAGCACTCTATGAGTACTTTGATCTAAAGTTACATCTCCTAAATTATTTCCTTCAATTCTAGGAAATTTATTAACTTCGTTCTCTATCTGTCCTATTATATAGTTCAGATTAAGTTCAAGCTTTTCCATTATTCTTGGAATAAGCCCTTCACTATTTTTCAAGAGAGCAAGAGCCAAGAATTCAGGTTTTATACTTTGTTGTCTAAATTTCATTGCCATAGCTTGTGCTTCACTTAAAGCAAGTAATGAATTTTCTGTAAATTTATTTTGATTCATAAAACCAAACCTCCTCCTCAATCGAATAACAATAACTAATTTGTAATGATAACTATTTTGTATATTCTGATTATAGAACACTTTTAATTTTTTGTCAACTATTTTCAAACATTTTTTGTAACTTTTTCAATCTATATTATTATTACTCCATTTTCGTTACTTTCCTTTTGCAAAAAAAATATTTCTGTTTTTTATTCAACCAGATAATATTTAATAAAATATTGATTTATTTAAGAAAATATGAAATAATATTATTAAGGATAAAATAAAAGTATTATATTTAGTATGATACTAGGGAGGAAAAATATGGGATTTTTTGATTTATTTAAGAAAAAGAAAGAGGAAGAATGGTTTGAAATCTATTCACCATTAAATGGTAAAGTTATTGATCTAAGTGAAGTTCCTGATCCAGCTTTTGCTCAAAAAATGGTTGGAGATGGATGTGCTATTGACCCTGCTGAAGGTGCTGTATATGCTCCAGTAGCTGGGGAGATCACAATATTTGAAACTAACCATGCTACAAGCTTTGAAACTCCAAATGGGTTAGAAATGATTGTTCACTTTGGAATTGATACTGTATCTTTAAAAGGAGAGGGATTCAATAGAGTAGCTGAAGATGGTAGTGATGTTAATGTTGGAGATAAACTTGTAGAGTATGATCTTGAACTTATAAAAAGTAAAGCTCCATCTGTAAAAACTCCTGTTATTATAAATAATATGGATGCTGTTGAAGAGATAGATGTAGTTGCAAAAGGTAAAGATGTAAAAGTTGGAGACCTTATTATGAGAGTTAAATTAAAAAAATAAGTTGAATTTTTAAGGAGCTGTTACAAAGTAATGTTTTTTTCATTGCTTTATTCAGCTCTTTTTCTTTTATATAAAAAAATTTAATTTTTTTATACTCTTTAGTTTAGTAATCTTTTAAATTCAATTATTATATACAATACAAATACAACTAATAAATAAAATGTATTTTACAAAATACAAAAATGAAAGTAAAATTAACACAATAAAAAAAGCCGATAGAGGAGCAAATGACAAAAGTAGAATTAATGAGCCTTGCAAGCGATGATTTAATTCAAAAGGGGAGTTTGCCGAAATGAAAAAGTAGCAAAACTTTTTTGTTGGCAGTATAAAGAATATTTATACTGTTGTCATTGATAAAAAAGGTCAGTGGAGAGCTATCTGTGTATTAATTTACAATGTTTTTGTATTATAATATTGTAATTTATGTGCCACAGTTTTTCCAAGGCTGTGGCTTTTTTTATTACTATTTCAAATTATTTTTTTGGGAGGAATTATAATGCAAGAACAAAGAAAAAGATTTACGATGCCACACACTTATGTACTTATTGGAATGATATTAGTTGTTGTTACACTACTAACTTATTTAATTCCAGCTGGAGTTTATGAAAGAGCTGTTGATCCTACCTTGAATAGAACAATGGTAGTTGCAGATTCTTTTAAATATGTAAAATCAACACCAGTTACTATTTTTAAAATGTTTCAAGCAATTATTGAGGGGCTTGTTTCAACAGCTGATATAGTTTTTTTTATTTTCTTTGCTTATGGATACATTAATATGCTTATAAGCTTAGGAGCATTTTATGGTGGATTAGGTACACTTATTAAAAAGTTTAATGGAAGAGAAACACTAATATTTCCAATTTTCATGATAATATTTGGAGTTTGTGGTTCAACATTTGGACTTTACGAAGAAACTTATGGTCTACTTCCAGCTTTTATGGGTATTTCAGTTGCATTGGGATATGATGCATTAGTTGGTGGAGCTGCTGTAATAGTTGGAACTGCTACTGGATTTGCTGCTGCTACATTAAACCCATTTACTATTGGAATAGCCCAAGGAATTGCAGATGTTCCTATTGGTTCTGGATTTGGATTTAGAATAATAATATTCTTAGTTTTTCAAACAACTTCAATTATATATGTAATGCTTTATGCTAGAAAAGTAAAATTACACCCTGAGAAATCAATAGTAAAAGATGTAAATTTTAATTTATCAAATGGTATGACTAGAGAAGAATTAGAAAAATTACCATTCACTACAAGACATAAATTAATAATGGGATTATTCTTAGTAACTATCGGAATTTTAATCTATGGAACTACTCATTTTGGATGGTACTTAAATGAACTTTCAACTCTTTTCTTTGTAATGATGCTAATAACTGGGCTTATTGGAGGATGTAATTTAAGTCAAATTGCACAGCATTTTATAAATTCAACATCAGATGTTTTATTTGGAGCTTTTGCTGTAGGAGTTGCCAGAGCCTTAACAATAGTAATGGAAGATGGTCAAATCATAGACACAATCATAAATTACATGTCAACAGTTCTTGCTATATTGCCAAAAACAATAGCAGCAGTTGGGATGATTACAGTTCAAAATTTAATAAATTTCTTTATTCCTTCTGGTTCTGGTCAAGCTGCAACATCTATGCCAATAATGGCTCCTTTAGCAGATGCCATAGGACTTACTAGACAAACAGCTGTACTTGCTTTCCAATTTGGAGATGGATTTTCAAATCTATTTTGGCCGACTTCTTCTGCAACTCTTTGCGGATTAATGAGTCTACCAATTAATAAATGGTATAAATTTATAACACCTCTTTTCTTAATTATGCTTTTACTACAAATTATATTTATAATAATAGCTGTAGTAATAAATTATGGTCCGTTTTAACTAAATATATCCACTTTATAATGGATATGTTTCTACAAAAAAATAACCAATTTAAAAAAATTATTTATTTAAATGCTGAGGAGAAAAAATTCTTCTCAGCATTTTTTATTAAAAACCCCTTGCAATGTTGATAAAAAGAGTATAAAATAAAATTATAAAATAAAAAAAGATTTTTTTAGATTTTTAGAATAATAAAGATAGGTAGGGGAAAAAATGAAATTAAGTGAAATAAAAACAGCTGAAGAACTTATGAGAGCAAGATATCATGCTTATGAAACATGTGATATGGAATTTATAAAAGAAAGTCATGATCCTGATAACACTGAAGGTATAGATTGGGCAGAGTGTGAAAAATGGGCTAGAGAATCTCAATGGTTAGGGCTTGAAATAATTTCTACTATTAAAGGTGGAGAAGATGATAAAGATGGAATTGTAGAATTTAAAGCTACTTATATTGAAAATGGAAAAACAATAGTCCACCATGAAAGAAGTTATTTTGTTAAGAAAAACGGAGTTTGGTTTTATCAAAAATGGTTGCCTATAACTTCTACAAGAATTAATGAAAACAAAGTTGGAAGAAATGATCCTTGTCCTTGTGGAAGTGGTAAAAAATATAAGAAATGTTGTGGTAAATAAAAATTTATTCTCAACATAAAAGGAGGATTTTAAATGAAAAAAATATTGTTTGGTTTATTTGGAATCTTATCAACAATGGTATTTGCTGGAGATTTTGATAGAGAGGAAGCTATTTTAACAAGTGAACTGTATAAAAATTTTCCCGTGCTAGAGCAAAATAAGAAAATAAATGTAAAAGAGATAGAGGTGGATATTGAACATGACAAGGCTGTAGAAGTGGATGTTGAATTTGCTATGAGTTCTGAAGTCAATACTGCTAACTATGATGAATATGCTAAAAAAATAAGTAATGAAATCAATAAAGCTATAAGTTCTAATCTAGGAAATGGATATAAGTTAATAAAACTTGAACTTGATACTTCTGGAATTAAAAACGATAAAAAAACATATAAATATTAGTTTTTTAGGCTCTTCAAAAAAGAGCCTTTTTTATTTAGATTCCAAAAGCTCTATCATATTCTATAATTCCATTTAACTTATCTCCATTTTCATCAAAGCAGATTGCCATAAAATTTTTATCCTCAACTTCAAATGGTGCTTCTATCCCATATTGACTAGCAGGAACATAACCAACTTTTGGATAGTATTCAGAATGTCCTAAAACAACTGAATATCTATAACCTAACTTATGTGCAATTCTATGCCCTTCTTTTATTAGAGATAATCCAATTCCTCTATTTTGATACTCTGGTAATACTGACAGTGGAGCAAGTGCAAGAACCTCAATACTATTAACAAATGCTTTTGTAAAAAGAATATATCCTACAATTTTTTCATCCTCAATAGCAACAAGAGATAATTTCGGAATAAATGATTTACTATTTCTTAAATTAACAACTAAATTTTGTTCATTTTCATCTGTATATTCAGCAGTTGTAAAAGCTTCCTTTATAACATGATACACTATATCATAATCTTCTTTTCTTTCTTCTCTTATAATCAAAATAATTACCTCTCTAACTTCAAATTTATTAAAATTATGATTCTTTTTAGTCGTTATAAATTCTTTTTTAAAAGACCATATTTTATAAAATCTTTTATTAAATTTTGAGTTTTATCCCAATTATCATTTTTTATCCATTCTAAAGATTTATTTACTGCAAAACTTCCAAAAAATACAAAAGTATAAATTTTTTCTGCCTCAAACTTAGTCAATTTAAAAGCTTCTTGTAACTGTTTTATTCTTTCTTTTTTTTCATAAGCATATAACCTTTTAGCAATATAATCTGAAAGAATTGGATCTAAAAATAAAACATTATACTTAGGATTAGTAGCTGTTCTTTGACACAATGGAATAACATCATTATCTATAAAAATATTTGTACTACTTTTTTCAAAATTCATAGAAATTTTAGATATTTCTAAAGCTTCTTCCAATGTTTCTAATAGAACGTCATCTAAATTACTATAATGTAAATAAAAAGTTGTTCTAGTAATCTCTGAATTTTTACAAATTTGAGAAACACTTATTTTATCATAACTTTTTTCCTTTAATAAGTTTAAAAAGCTATCTTTAATTATCATACGTGTATATTTACTTCTTCTATCTTCTCTCTTTTTTTCCATTTTTATAAATCCTTTACACTTTTTTCTATCTGTAAATAAAAATACTGATTACTAAAAATTGTAATTGTTAATTATTTACAATAGCTATTATAATAAGTTTATTGTCACAGTGTCAATAAAAATTAAATTCAGATGGAGGTTTTTTAATGAAATTAAGTAAAGATTGGACAAAGGTTCAAATTCAACAGATACGTAATGCTACTATAAAAGCAAATTATAATGGAAAGATTTTTCTTATTGATCCATGGTTAGCACCTAAAGGAGCTATGGGTAGTTTCAATTCTTTAAATACAGGATTTAATCCTGTTGATCCTGAAAGAGCAAATATTCCCATGCCTATGTGTGAGCTCCCTTTCTCTATTAAAGAGATTTTAGACGGAGTAGATTATTATATATTAACTCATGTTCATCCAGATCATTTTGATTTAAACTATTATAATGAAGTTTTAGATAGAAATACTCCCATTTTTGTTCAAAACGAAGAAGATTATGAATTTATTAAGAGTTTAAATTTTAAAGATATTAGAATATTACAAGAGACTGGTAATATAGTTGATGATATAAAACTTACTAAAATAGAAGGAATACATGGTTCATTGTTGCCTTGTGGGAAATCTAGTGGAGTTATTTTTGAATCTCAAAATAAACCTACTCTATATTTTGTAGGAGATACTATTATGTATGAAGGAGTAAAAAGAGCAATAAATTTTTATAACCCTGATATTATAGTTGTAAATGGAGCTGATGCAGAACTTACTACATTTGGAGATCTAATTATGGATGATGAAGCTGTAGCAACTATTCATAAATTAATACCTAATGCCAAAATTATTGTATCTCATTTAGATAATGTAGCTCATGGATCTATAACAAAAGAGGTAATGTATCAAAGATTAAGTGAAAAAGGAATAGTTCACGATATACTTATTCCTGAAGATGGAGAAATTTATACTTTTGTTAAGCAAATAAAAAAACTCCTTAAAATAAGGAGTTAAATTCATTATAAGTGGCTGGGCTGGCTGGATTCGAACCAGCGCATGACGGAGTCAAAGTCCGTT
>UQQO01000083.1 GCA_900543175.1 uncultured Fusobacterium sp. | reverse complement strand
TTTTTACTCCATCAATATACTCTTCTTCTAGATCCTGAGTAACAAACTTTCCTGTATATGGTTTTTCCTCTCCTTTGGAGTAGACAATCTCGCTTTTTATCTCTTTATCTTTTATCTCCTTTGTTCTAATACTACCGACTGTGGAAATAGTAATTGTTATAATAAAGCATATAATTGATATTAGCAAAGTACCTGATTTCAGGATAATTCATCTCCTTTCTCCATGTTTTAATACTCCCATTTCATTGTTTCTTCTCTATTCTCAACCTCTTCACTATCTTTTACTTTAATTAGTGCAGTATCAAATCCTTCAAAGTATTCTCCCTCTTCTGTATCTGAAAGTTCTATTTTTACATCTAGTTCAGGAGTTACAAAACTGATCTCCTCTTCTCCCAAATACTTAAATTTCATCTTATACTTTCCTGAAGGAATATCCTCAAAGAAAAACATACCATCAAATTCAGGATCTACTTCTGCTATAACTTTACCATCTTTTTCTAAAATAATAGTTGTCATTGTCAGATATTGAATAAACTCTTTTTCACTAAAATCTTCTGTATTCCAAATATTTCCAGCTACCATTGAAACTATATTTATTGGTATATCTATCCTCATTCCAGCAGATTTTCTAGTTTTTACCCTTAATGTTTCCTTTAAGTATTTTGTCATAGGATCTATAGTTTTTCTATCTACTTTAAATTCTATCGCCTCTGAAGAATATAACCCTTCAGCTATATAATCTCCATTTTCATTACTATAAAATAACATATTATCTGCCATTATTCCAACATTGTTTAGAGCCTTTTCTCCCTTATCATATATACCATTGTTGTTTTTATCTAGGAAAACTTTTCCATATACCCATGAATTGCTCAAAGATATATTTTTACTAATTTGACGTTTAGGATCACTTAAATCAATAGTTTTATTTATATAAACACCTGTTCTATTAGAGTGTTTTCCCTGTTCATCAATTCTTGAATCTGAAGATACTTTTGTATAAATCAAATCATCTAACTCAATATTAAAAGTTAATCCATATATTGGTTTATGATACTCATTTCTATATTTTATCTCAAACCCAAGATCAGCATACAATTTATTTTTTATAATTTCCTGTCTTCTTAAATTTGCTCTTAAAGAGTACTCTTCTTTAGTTTTACTACGATTTTCATCTTTCTCAACTCTTATATCTGCCATTATACTAAAACCATTGTTACCTACATAGCTTATATATGGATTATATAAGGTATTTTTATTATTCCCATCTATTGTCTTTTCAATTTTCAAAGATGTATAAAATGGAAAAAATATTGAACTGTCTAATAAAGCATATATATTTTTCTCTTTTTCCTTTGTTACCTTTTTACTTTGACTTACTCCTACCTCTATAAAATTTCTGCCAAAAGTTTTTCCAATGGAGATTGAGTCATAATCTACAACACCCTCTTTTCCTACACTGTTTTCAGAATATCTATTTATATTGTATTGTAGATTATAATCAAATATTTTCTGATCTATTAAAAGTTCAAAATTATTATCCTTATTCTTATAATCATAATAGTTTTTATATTGAAATAGCAATGGAAATTTATCTGTTCCTGTCCTAAAAAGAAGATCATTCTCTAAAAATTTATGATTTTTTCCATCAATAGAAGTTAAATTCAATCCTCCAACTCCTAAAGTAATATTATCTGTTACTCCATAGAAGTATTTTCCTATCCCCTGTTGATCTCCAATTCCATCAGTTTTTCCTAATTGCAAAGAAAATCTATCTTTTCCTTTTTTTAATAGATCACTATCAGAAAGAGAGTATACCCTCCTTTCCTCTATTTTTCCATCTCGATAGTATATTTTTAAAATATAATTTGAGTTTATAACTCCATCATCTATTCTAAATTCAAAGTCCTTTCCCTCAAAACCTCTATCTCCAAAATTTTTATAATCTATCAAAAAGCTATTTCTATATAATTCAATACTTTCAGCATTGATAGCTTCACCTTTTATTATGGTAATTCCACCATCTCTAGTTATATATGTGTCATTACTATCTAGGCTTACTCCCAATGTTTTTGTATTTATATCTAAAAAACTAGGTGCTATCAACGAAAAACTTCCAAGCACCAAATCATTATCTTTTACAAATTTAGAGTATGTTAAGTTTCCATAATCTATCTCTGGATCTGGTTTTAATTCTCCAGACATATAGAACTCTCCATACATAAGTTGTGAGGCATACTCAAAATTCAAGTTATAGGAACTTTCTTTTAAATCTGTTTGCACATATTCAACCTTAACTAAACCTGGAGTTATAAGCTTTTTAGGCATCTCAATATCTATCTGCTTTGCCTCTTCCTCTCTGTCTAAATCTAATCTTAACCTCTCTATTTTTCCTTTCTCTCTCTTTTCATATGGAAGTTCAAATCTTGGTTCAATAATCAATTTTAAAGATTCTGGAAAAAATGTAGCAGATTTAAAATTAAACTTTTCTTTTAATATGTTCAACTCTATATATAGCTCATTTTCCATAATTAGATACTCTCCCTCATCAAAGGAGATATTGATATCTTTACCATCTATAATTCCAGATACCCTCTTTTTTTTAATATTTATATCCAATGTATATAGCTCTAAAAAATAGAAAAATGAGTTTAAACCTACATATACTTTTTCATTAATACTATCATATTTTACCATAAAAAAATCATCTTTTAAATTTTTTGCATTTATCTGTAAGTAATAATCTTCAAAATTTTCTTTCATTCCATATGAGTTAAAAGAAAAAAACATACTGTATATTATTATAAAAATAGTTTTCTTAATCTTCATACTCTACCCTGACTGTAAATATTCCCTTATAATTTCCTTCACTAACTTTTTTTGTTACTACACTACCATCAATTTCTACTAAATCTGTTTTACCAATATTTCCCTTTGGAACATTAGAAGATATTTTTTTTATTAAAGTTTTCTTTCCCCCCTCATCTTTTTCATTGGCATTTTCTCTAAATCTTAGATTTACTGTAAGAGAATCTCCTCTACCATTTTTTATCTCTGTATTTTTAGGCATTGATATCTTTACATTATTACCTTTAACTCCTTCAATCTCTATCTGTGCTGGTGTTCTATTTGATTCCCTTGTGTCTGCCTTTTCTCCTGCAATGATAGTTCCAAAATCCATATCTTTTTTTACAACAATTTTTAGTATTGAAATAATATTAAGATTGTCTATCTCTATATCTATATTTCCACCCTCTCTACTATTTTGATTTATCCTATAATAAACTTTTCCCAATCTCACTTGTTTTGAATATCTATTTTTCATCTTATTCCAATGAAAAATTAAGTTTCCATCTACACTAAACTCCATAGTATCTCTCAAGTTTCCATCTTTATCCTTTGAAAATTTTAGATAACTAGAGTTTGTTCCCATAACTTTTACATTCTCTGCTTTAATAAAATGGCTACTATTATACCCTTTGAAATTTTCAAAATCTATATATTGATTTTCAGCTCCACTATCTGTTTTAATTCTCAGATTTGCACTAAAACCAACTCTAGTAGTTATCCCTTCAATAATTGCCTCATTACAATGAAAGGATAAAACGTCAGTTTCAACAGCTTGAATAGATATAAAAGTTAGTAGATACCCTAAAAATAAGATTATATATTTATCTATCTTAGTTTTCATTTAATACTACCCCTTTAGTTAAATTTAATTTTCTAATCTCATCTAATAAACCTATAAAGTTTGGAGTTGTAACAGTATAATATTTATAATGATCAAGAACGATATATGGTACATTTTGATAGATTAAATATATCATCTTATCCATTATCTTTTCTCTATTTTTACTGTCATTTTCTGCTTTTAACATATCAAAAAAAGGTATTAAAGCATTGTATAGATTTATATTTTTAATATCATTTAAAAGTATTGTTGTAAGGAGCAAAGGAAGATCACTATTCTCTGTTGTCATATTTGAAATAGCTACCTCATAATCTCTAGAAACTATTTTTTTACTATAAGACTCTAAGTTGTGAGGAAGAATTTTTACATCTATTCCATACTTTCTCAAAGATTTTTTAATCTCATTTGCCTCTTGAATATCTGAATCAGTATTTAAAACCATCAAACGAATCTCTTCTCTATTTTTTAAATTCTTAGCAAACTCCTTTAACTCTCCCTTATCAATCTTTTTAAATTTTGAAAGATTTGCATTTAAAAAATCTTCTGGAAAAAAACTCTTAGCTTTTTTAATAATAAGTGCATCAAGAGATCTTCTCTCCTCTAAAGAGTACTCTTGCTTTTTCCCAAAAACAAGTGCTTTAGTCACAGTAACTTTACTTGGAATAACTATATCTTGAGGTGAAATTATACCAAACTTTTTACCCTCTTCAATCTCTTTTTTCTCCATATTTGCTACTAAATTTACTGAACCATTAAAGAAGTTTATTAATCTTTGATTTCTATCTATTTCCCATGTGAATATGATTGTTTCTAGCTTTGCTTTTTGCCCATGATAGTTTTCAAATCTTTTTAAAGTAGTTTCCTTTCCATTGATATCTATAACCTTGTATTTTCCTGTTCCAAAAACATTGTTATCTTTACGCTTTACAACAGCTGAAATATTATAGGCTAAAGAGTTTATAAATATTTTATCCTCCTCAGCTATCTTTATAATCAATTCATTTTCTGATTGAATTTTTATATTTCTAATACTTGTATAAATTCTATTTAAGCTACCATTTTCCATTAAAAATTCTAATGATCTTTTTATATCTTCAGCAGAAAGTTTAGAATCATCATGAAAAAAGATCCCATCTTTAATCTTTAAATATAGCTCTCTTTCTGTAATCCATTTATATTCATCTACTAAATTTTTCTCTATCTTTCCATTATTATCAACTTTAAAAAGAGTCTCATAAACAAAAGGAATTATTCTTTTAGAGTAGTCCTCACTCATTAGAGCTGGATCAATATTTAAAATTTTCATATTTTGAACTATTGTTGCCTCTTTTGCCTCTACTATTTCAACTTGAGTTTCAAAAGTATCTAGAAATAATGGTATCTCATTAACTTGTAAAATATCTCCAAAAGCAAAAAGAAAAGAAATATTAAAGATTAATATTATTAAAAATTTTTTCAAAATTCTCTCCTCCTTGTTTTTTATTTTTTTAAAGCTGTTAAAATCTCATCAGCTAAATATATCTCAACACTATTCTCTAAATATATCTTTTTAAAGCTATCATTTTCAGCTATAAAGATTTCTACTAATTTAGGGTCAAAACTTATGCCACTTTCATTTTTTATAATTTCAATAGCTTTTTCATGTGTCATTCCATCTCTATATGCTTTATCTTGTCTCAAGTTATCATAAATATCAACTATTGATGCTATTCTAGCCTCAATAGGAATCTCTTCTCCTTTTAATCCCAAAGGATAACCTGTTCCATTCCACTTTTCATGATGATATTTTGCTATATTCTCTGCTGTTTTTCCTAAGCCAATATTTTGAATAAGTTGATATCCTATTATTGAATGTTTTTTTACTTGTTCAAACTCTTCTGAAGTCAACTTTCCTGGTTTATTTAAAACTTCATTAGGTATAACTACCTTTCCTATATCATGAAGTGGAGAAAACTTCTCTATCTCTTGAACTTTTTTGCTATCTAGTCCCAATTTTTTAGCAATTAAAACAGAATATAATGCAAATCTTTTAGCATGATCTCCTGCTTCCTCTTGATCAAGTTGGTTAATACTTTCAAAAGCCTCTACTAATATACAGCTTAATTTCTCTGCTTTTCTTCTATTTTTTTCAGATTTTAATAATACTATTATTAAAATAATCATAAATATTATTAGAGGTATTACTATTTGTGCAATCAATTTATAATTTTTAGCTACTAAAATATTATTATTAGCCTTTGAATCTAAAACTGTTTTATCTATTGCAAAACCTCTCATTATTGTGTTTATAACTTGTCCTAACTCTTTATTTTCCTTTTTTATCCCTAAACTAATTGCAAAAGTATCGTTAAGTGTTCCTGCTAATTTTAACTTTTTATCTAAAAATCTATTTGTAATTCCACTTTCTAAAAAACTAGAAAAACTTATAAAATATTCTCCTTCACCAGATATAACCTTTTTAAATCCCTCTTCCATTGATGGAACTAGAATAATCTCACTATTTTTTATAACTTTCGAAAAAAACTCTTTTAAACTACTTGCACTATTTAACATAATAATTTTTGAGTTGTCTAGATCTGAAAATCCCACAGTAAAAGAATCAAATTTTCTATTTGCTATTCCAAGTTTATTTTGATAGTATGGTTTACTCATTATATATTTTTTTTTATTTTCTCTATTGTTAATCATCATAGAGATTATATCTCCATCTTTTGTTGTTATTTCAATTGGAATCTCTAAAATATCTTCTATCTCTTTTAAAATATCTATCATTAACCCGTGATATTTATCATTTATTGTATAATAAAGAGGTAATAAATACTTATCTTTAGGAACTCTTACCTTTATTTTTTTATATTTTTCCTTTACAGCAATATAATTTGGAGTATCTTTTAAAAGGTATTTATAATACTTTACTCTATTACTCTTTAAAAGCTCTATTAAATCATCTTCAGATTTTTCTTTTACATTATTTTCAACTGCTTTATATAAATTTTCACAATCCTTTCTTATTCCTATTTTTTCTCTATAAAGAGTATCTTCAAGAATTCTCACATCACTTTCAAAAGAATTTCTCTCTATATAATCCTCAATTATAAGTGCATCTATCTCTCTATTTTCCAATTTTTCTAAGGCTATATCTTCATTTTCTATTTTTACTCTATCATATTTCAAATATGAAAATCTATCTTTAAACTCTTCTAAACCTCTACTATTTGCAATATATCCTATTCTTAATCCCATTAGATCACTTACATTTCTAATCTTTCCATATTTATTTACTAAAACCATTACTCTATAATTTATAGGAGTTGAAATAAACTTATAATCTGGATATTTCTCTGTATTTGTCACTCTTAATAAGATTTCTGGTTTTTCTTCAAAATTAAATGAATATTTTATATTTTTATCAATCTCTTTCAAAAGATCTGAATAAACTCCCTCATATCTTCCTAAATAAAGATTTTTATATAAATACATATCTGTTATATTTGACTCTATTTTTATTTTTGTTTCTCCATATACAAATAAAGATATAGACATCATTATTGCCAATAAAAGTTTTTTCATTAACTCCCCCCTTTTATAAAAAAAGTTGCAACTAAAAAAGAATTTTACTCTCTCTTAATTGCAACTGGCTGTCATTTTAAAGACCCTATAGCTTTGCGTCACAGCATTTCTACTGCTTTGCCATATTCACTTTAATATAAAATTTTTCATAATCTCCTCTTTGCTTTGAGGTTTACCAAAATAGTAACCTTGAATAACATCAATTCCCATAGGTTTAACAAAGTTATATTCTTCTTCTGTTTCAACTCCCTCAAGATAAACTTTCAAATTTATATCCTTACAAATAGCAACTATAAATTTAACAAAAGTTGTATCAAAGCTACTTTGTAATATATTTCTTACAAAAGCTCTATCAATCTTTACTATGTCTACAGGTATATCTTTTAAAATTGCTAAAGATGAATATCCAGTACCAAAATCATCTAGTGCAATCTGTATTCCCATCTTTTTTAACTCTTCATATGTTTTTCTCATCAGTTCTATACTTTTAGACATGTAACTCTCTGTCAACTCTAAAATTATATTTGTTGGTGGGAAATTGCTCTCAGCTATAATAGATTTTAAACTACTTAAAAATTCTTTATCCATAATCTGTTTAAATGAGATATTAACACTAACTTTCATATCTGGAATCTCTTTAATTAATTTTTTACACTCCTCTAAGCTCTTTTTTAATGCCCATTTTCCAACACTTATAATCATATCATTGTCCTCTAAAATAGGAATAAATTCTATAGGGGATACATTTTCTAGCTCCTCATTTTGCCATCTTAAAAGAGCTTCTACACCTTTTAGTTTTTGAGTATTTGTATCTACTTGAGGTTGATAAACAAGTGAAAATCCCTCAAAATTCTTCTCTATAACACTCTCTTTTAGATGATATAAAAGTTTTAAATAATGTTCTTTCGTTTCAAAAATTTCTTTAGAAAAGAAAGTTATTTTATTTTTCCCTATCCTTTTTGAACGGTATAAAGAATAGTGAGAATAATGATATAAATCTTGATAATTTTTACTGTCTTTTGGATAAAAAGCTACTCCAGAAGAGATTGTAAGTAGTACTTTTCTTTTTTTTATAATTTCTCTTTCTGTAAAAGAACTTTTTATTCTTTTATAAATATTTTCTAAATCTACCTTTGAAGTATTTTCTATTATTACTCCAAATTTATCTCCTTCTAATTTATATACTTCTGTATTATAAGGTACTTCCTCTTGAATAACCTCAGCAAAGGATTTTAACACTTTATCCCCCACATTCTTCCCACAAAACTCATTTAATTTTGCAAAATTATCTATTCCTAGAGTAATCATAGCTAAATTTTCAGGGTTCTCTTTTAATTTCTTTGCAAATTCCTTTGGAAACTCTCCAATAGTTAAAAGATTGGTAAGCTCATGTATCTTATTTCTTTTTCTATATACAGAAATTACTCCACCAAAAGTACTTGGCTTACCATTTTTATCTTTAATTACCTTTCCTGAACATCTTAAACCTAGGATTCTTCCGTCCTTACAGTTAACTCTAAAATCTACTGAATGAGAAATAGTTTTTCCTGTTCCTATATCCATATTAGCATTATAAAATCTTTCCCAATCTTCTGATAAAATCACTTTTTTCCACTCTTCTAAAGGATTATGTATAATTTCTGTTTCAAAACCTAATAATTTTACTAGCTTTGGTGGATACTTAAAAGTTGATGTTTTTAAATTACCTACAACAATAAAATCTTCATCACATGCATTTAAAGCTTCATATAATTCAGTTTCATTATAGTAAAATTTATCTTCTCCTCTTTCTACCATTATATTTCCCAATCCTTTTTTATTTCTTAAATTTTTCTAAAATAATTCTAGTTTTATTATAACATAATATGTCTACTTTATCAATCTAACTATCCAATTATCCAATCAAAAACAGTAACTTTGTAATTAAATTTTCACTTTTTCTTCATGCAACATATTATCATATTGATCTAATATTTTTATTTTAACACTATTTCCTTTGAATTTTATTAACTCACTTATTCCTAATCTTATATGTTTTTTTCCATTTCTTGGAGAGATCCCTGCTTTTCCTTCATTTAAAATATTTCCTCTCTCATCTTCAACTACATATTTATATTTAAAAGATGTATTTCCTTCTGAAATTGTATCAAAGTTTATTTCTAAATTTTTTCCTCTAAAATTTCCTTTAAAATTCTCTACTCTACCTTTAAGAATCTCTTCACCAATACTACCATATATACTGATTCCAAGCTCTGTTACAATAGTTATATTTGTTGTACTATCTCCACTTTTCTTTTTTTCTCCCATTGTTTTTATCTCTGGTGGAATCTCTTTAAAAACAATGTAACTTTTGTATTCGCCATCTTCCATATTTTTCCCAGGTTTTACTCTAAATCTTACAACTTGCTTTCCTCCAGGTTTTATCCCTATCACCTTTGGAAATACAGCTATATTAGAGTTTAAATTATAACCACTCCCAAATTCAGCATCACTTTCTATATGAGTTTCTATTCTCAAAGGTTTTTGAGTATTATTAGAAACATACACTTCATTTGTTGCAACTTTATCAATTCTCAATACAAATCTTGTAGGTGCCACAGAAAAATTTGTTCCATATGCTAAAGCACTAGCAAATAACATCATAAAAAATAGATATATCTTTTTCAAATCTTAATTCTCCTTTACAATATATGAATCTATACCATATAGCATTTTTTATAGTAATTACTATTCCATATAAAATTTTATCTCCTATTTTCATTTCCTTAGAGTAATCTTCAAGTAATCCTATTGTATAGTTTGAGCCAATCACTATAGAATGAATTCTAATTCATCCCCAATTAAACTCTTTTTTAGCCTCAATAATACAATCTTCAATCTCTTTTTTTACTAAAAGTTTTTCATATTTCTCTTTAT
>UQQO01000082.1 GCA_900543175.1 uncultured Fusobacterium sp. | reverse complement strand
TCAGTATAGCATTCTTGTTATACTGACTTTTTTATTTTAATAATTATTACATGGAGGGAAGAATATGAATAATTTAACAGAAAAACTTTCAACACTTTTTGAAGCTCACAAGGAGGAGTTTAAAGAACTGAATGAGTATCTTTATAACAACCCAGAGTTAGGTTTAAAAGAGGTTAAGGCTTGTGCTGCTCACACTGCAATCTTAAAAAAATATGGTTTTGAAGTAGAAACTGGTTTTGCTGGATTACCAACTGCTTTTATTGGAAAATTTACTTTAGGTAAAGATACTCCTAAAATTGCAATACTTGCTGAATATGATGCTCTTCCAGGTGTTGGACATGGATGTGGACATAATATTTTTGGAGTAACAAGTGTAGCTACTGGTATCATGTTAAAAAATATTATGGAAAGTGAAAATATTCAAGGGCAAATCCTAGTTATTGGAACACCTGCTGAAGAAACAAATGGAGCTAAAGTTGATATGGCTAATCAAGGTGTTTTTGATAATATAGATGTGGCAATGGCTGTTCACCCAGGTGGAGAAGCTCATTTTAGAAGTGGAAGTTCTCAAGCTATGGAAGCTATCCAATTTACTTTTAAAGGAAAAACAGCTCATGCTGCTGGAGCTCCTCACGAAGGGATAAATGCTCTTGATGGAGTTTTAATGCTTTTCAATGCAGTTAACGCCCTAAGACAACAAACTATTGAAACTGCTAGAATACATGGAATCATAAGTAATGGAGGAAAAGCAGCAAATATAATACCTGATCTTGCTGTAGCTAACTTCTATGTAAGAGCTAAAACTCTTGACTACTTAAAAGGATTAGTTGAAAGAGTTAAAAATTGTGCAAAGGGAGCTGCTCTTGCTACTGGAACTACTTTAGAGATGATGAACTATGAAACAAGTTTTGCAGATCTTGTAACAAATAAAAAGCTTTCTGAAACTTATGAAAAAAATCTTCGTTCTTTAGGAGTAACTGATATAAGATCTAAAGAGAGTGGAGGTTCTACAGATATGGGAGATGTAAGCCACTGTTGTCCAGCTATCCATCCTAACTTCCCATTGACAACTAAACATCTTACTGGACACAGTGTAGAGTTTGCTTGTGCTTCTATTGCACCTGAAGCTTACAAAGGAATGAAAGAAGCTGCTCTATCTATGGCACTTACTGCAATAGATATATTTAAAGATCCTGAACTTTTAAAAGAGATTAAAGAAGAATTTAATGCTACATTTAAGAAATAAACTAATACTAAAAAATAAACTAATAAGAATACTTGGAGGAAAATAAAATGAAAAAATTAATATTACTTTTTATGATTGTAATCTCATCTTTTGCTTTTGGAGCTAAAAAACTTTATGTAGGAACAAATGCTGAATTTAAACCTTATGAATATTTAGAAGGAAACAAACTTGTTGGATTTGATATTGAGCTTATGGAGGCTGTTGCTAAAGATATGGGATATGAAGTACACTGGGTTAATATGGGATTTGATGGACTACTTCCAGCACTACAAATGAAAAAAGTTGATGCTGTTATTGCTGGAATGTCACAAACTCCTGAAAGAAAAAAAGCTGTTGAATTCTCTATCCCTTATATGAGTAAAGTAAAAGGTGAACACTATGTTATTGTTAATGAAAATAGTACTATGACAAAAAAAGAGGAACTTAAAGGTAAAAAAGTTGGAGTTCAAATAGGAACTATTCAAGAAGAATTTACTTTAGCACTTGGTGGAATCCCTCAACTATATAATGCTTGGACTGGAGCTTTAATGGATCTTCAACAAAATAAAATCTCTGGTGTTATCATTGCTGATGTTTCTGCTGAAGCTTATTTAAAAAATATGACTGGACTTAAAAAGATAGACGTTGTAATTGATGGACAACCTGGAGCTTCAATTGCTTTTAGAAAAGGTGAAACTGAATTAGCTGAAGCTGCAAGTAAAGCTATTTTAAAATTACAAGATAATGGAGAATATCTAAAAATATTAGAAAAATACTTCCCTGAGAAAGTTGAGGAGTTCCTAACTTTACAAAAAAATAAAGCTACTAAATAATATTTAAAAAAGAGGTTTAAAATTTCAAAAAATAAGTTTATAATATATATAGCTAAAGATGATATCCATCTTTGCTATCATAAAAAACTCCACAGCCCTAACTGTGGAGTTTTTTCTATTTAATCCTCTATTATTCCAAAATATTTTCCTGGTGATACCCCTTCATACTTTCTAAATGTTCTAATAAATGTATTAGAACTATTATATCCTACTAATTCAGCTAGATCCTTTATTCTAAGTCCACTATTTCCTTGCATAATCTCTTTAGATTTCTCTATTCTATAAATACTTAGATAGTTTTTAAAATTATCTCCCATAACCTTTTTAAATAACACACTTGTATATTTAAAAGAGTGTCCTAGATGATCAGCTAGATTTTCCAAGGATATATCTATCATATAGTTTTCTTCAAGATATCTCTCTATCTTTATCTTTACACTTTCTATATCATTTTCCTCTTCCATCTTAGTAAGTTTACAAATATCTAATATCTTTTCTTGGAAGAGATTTTTCAGATCCACAGCATTATTAATCTCTAAGATTTCATTGATTTTATAAGCTTTTATATCAATATTTTCATTTACCTCATTTAATTGTAAAAGTATTCTATTCAATGTATTATATAATAGTACTCCAAACTCTTTAACATATTTTTTATCAATTACTTGCCCAGATTTTTGGTTAAACATCTCATCTATTATTCTCTTAACACTTATTTCATTAGAGCTTAAAGTTCTTAATATAAGTTTAGATTCAACTTCAATAGGATAATAATATTTATCAAAGCTATTTTCTTTTAACCTATCTTGGAAAATTACACTATTTTGTTTATAAATATATTTATAATCTAACATCTTTTTAGCTGTTCTATAAGCTTTTGGCATCTGTAACACATCATTATATACATTAGTTACCACTAAACTAAATTTCAGATTAAAGTTTCTATCAATATGGGAAACTAAACATTTTAAAACCTCTTCCAGTTCCTCTCTTGTTAGACGTTCCTCTAATATAAAGGCTATACTTTTATAATCTATTCCTACAACTTCACACTTTACCTCTTCTGAGAAATATTTTAAAACAAGCTCTTTAGATAGATTAAACTTGTCAAAGATATTCTCTATGGAGTCAATATCAAAAATCTCCATTATAACAACTCTGTAACTATCCACCTTAAAAATTTCTGAAACATCATTTAAAATAGTTAAATCCAAATGCTCGGTAATTCCAGTAAGATACTCTTTTATTCTCTTTTGTTTCTGATAATTTCTAAGATTTAATATTTTACTTTGTAATGATAGATTTATGCTTTGTATCTCCTCTATCTTATTTTCAATATATTCCAATTCTTTTTCATCTTTATTTTTTATATATCCCATTTTTTTTGCTAACTGTTTAATTGGGATGATTATAAAATGTCTTGCTATTAAAATTAAAATATAGATTACAATAAAAATAGAAAATACCTTAGCAAATTCATAGAAAACTATTTGTAAAATATTTATTGGTGATTGGATATACAATAGAGTCAAGTCAAAAGATGGAAGATAAAATATATGAAATTTCTTTCCTAATAATCTCTCAATATATCCTTCATCACTAAATAGCTCTGTTTTTCTATTATTTAAAATTTCAACTAATTGATCTTTAACTTTACCTATTTTATTATTGTTATTTCCTAAATTAATTAGTTCATCATTACTATATATATACCATTTTTCAGCATTTGGCATAATTTCAGAGAAAAAGTTATTTCTCTCCAAAGAAATTATATAACTTATAATAATATCATTTTGAGTTTTTATATCATCAAAATAGATATTTATATCCTCTTTAAAATAGTTTATATATTTTTCTCTATTTTCAACATCTTCTGGAAAGCCTATAGAACTATAAAACTCCTTTTTATCTGTTGTTCCATTTAATGTTGTCACTGAACTAGAGATATTATCTGCTACACTTACTAAATATCCCAACTTTCCATAAACACTATTTCTCTTCTTTAGCTCTAAAAAAAGTTGAGTCTTATTATAAGGTACATTTTGATTGCTTGCTAAACTCATAACATAGTTTTTATATTTATCACTAGATTTAAAATCATATAGAGTCATAGTTACAACTTCAGCTTTTCTTGCTAAATCATTGTATAATCTTTGACTGTTATTTTTTTCCTCTAGATTTATATTTTTAACTTCATTATAGGAAGTTAAAGTTATAATTATTAACATAAGTAGAATTATTCCTATAATCTTATTTCTTTTTGATTTCTTCCCCAATCCCCTTTTTAATTTATCCCTTAATTTTAATATATCTAACAATTTTATTTCCTTTCTATATAGACATTGTATATTATTTTTAATTATCAAACATATTATATCAATTTTTAGATTTTTTATAAAGGAGTTTTCACATTTTAATCTATACTTATTTCAAAAAAATAAAAAAGTTTATCTGAATGTTTCCACTCAAATAAACTTTTTTCTCTATAGTCCTGTGTCTTCTGTTGTAATTACAAGAGATATTCTCTTACTGAATTTTCTTCCATTTTCAATTATTCCAATACTTAGTCCATCATTTTTATTCTGTAATTTTTCAGCTCTCATTCTATAATATTTTTCATGCTCTGAAATTTTTTCAAAACCACTATTTAGATCTTTTACTATTTTATTTTCTGATATTAAAACAATAATATTCTCTGCTCCAAATAGTGCTGAACTTGTATTATAATCTCCCACTACTAGAATTTGTCCATCTTCTGTAATAAGTTCTCCCTCTATTATAGCCATTTCAGCCAGAAGAGATTCTCTTTTTACTTTTTCAGAGTCTTCTCCAAATCTATTATAGAATTTAAACTCTTTTAATTTACTGATAAACTCATCATTCATAAGTTCCCAAGAATCACCAAGTGCTACTGTCTGTTCCCTGTTTAGAAGAGATAATATTTTTTCTTGTGCATCTTTCACAGAAAAAACTCTATGTATAAGATAGCCTTTATCTAAAAGAACTTCACAAAGTCTATCTAACTTTTTCTCTTTATACCATCTTAAATTTTCTTCCATCTTAATCTCCTAATATCCTAAATTGTCATTTATTAGTATAACTCTTGTTTTTCCACATGGTCTTTCCCCATTTTTGATTACTGATACAAGGTTACACATTCTCATATCAGTACTACAATTTTCACATTTTCCACTGAAATTACAAGGAGTTTTATGATTTAGTCTTTTAGAATTTAAAGGTCCAGCATAGTAAAGTCTTTCATAACCTTCAGTTATATTCTTTACTATTTTATTTACACCAGTGATAACTATAACATTATGAGGTCCATAAGCCATTCCAGCTACACGGTTTCCCCCTGAATCTATCTGCATTAAAAAACCATCTTCAGTGATAGCATTTGTTCCTGTTACAAGGAAATCACTTAATAGTGATTCCCTCATAACTTTAACTGTTGCTGGCCAAGTAGGTTGCTTAAATCTTTCAAAGAATTTATATTTTTCGCTTCTAAATTTTTCAAGAAGTCCTGTCATATTTAATGTAACAGATCCTCCCATACTAATAGAGCTTCCTTCTGGAATAAAATCCATAGTTATTTTTTCAGCTTCTTCAACTGTATCTACACAGATCACTTCAAAACCATTATTTTTTAGACTTTTTACTGTTCTTTCAACTTTATCTTTTAACAGTAATGCTTTTATCTTTTCCATAATTCCTCCAAAGAGAATTATTTAGCTTCTTTTCCTTCTCTTCTTAATCTTAATGTTTCAGCGTTAGCATCAACTCTTTTCTTAGATAGAGGATATACTAACATGAACATGATTACAACTAGTGTAAATAGAGTTGCTGGTGCTACTGTAGCAAGTTTGTAAATTCCGTTTAGAACTTCTTGAGTTTGTTCTTTAACTCCAGGTTGGAATCCGATGATTGCAAGAGCATATCCAACTAAACTACTTCCAAGAGCTTGTCCAACTTTTCTTGAGAATGAGTAGATTGCATATAGAGTTCCATCTTCTCTTCTTCCAGTTTTGATTTCAGAATCGTCAATAACGTCGATGATTGCTCCCCAAATTACATATCCAAAGAATGTAACTCCTGAGAATCCAACTGAAGCGATTCCAACATAAACCCAAGGGTTTTTAATATTTAAGAAGCTTAATGTAGCAAATACACATGCAGCAAATCCAACCATTAAACTGATTGATTCTCTTTTTCCAAGTTTTTTAACTACTAATGTAACTAGTGTTGCCATTCCTAAAGCGATTCCTAATTTAATAGCATTGTATGTTGATAATGCAGCTGGCATTTTGAAGTAGTAAGCATATAGGTAAGCGTTAACTCCTCCAGTTAGTAGGTTACCGAATATTAGACAAACAGTTCCTCCTAAGATTCCTAGCATTGCACGGTTACTGAAGATCATTTTTACTGATTTACCGAATGAAAGTCCTTCTTTTGCTAGAGGTGGAACTTTAATACGTTCAGTAGTTAATTGATAACAAATGAAGTAACAAATAATAGCAACTATTGAAATTCCTCCAGCAACTACTGGGAATATATCTCCATTATTTCTGATTAATACTTGAGTTGCTCCATCTTTAATTACACGTTCGTAAATGATGATTGGTCCAAAGAATCCAATGATAAACTCTCCAATGTAAGCTCCCATTGCTCTGAATGTAATAAGTGATTGTCTTTCATCTGGTTTATCTGTGATAGCTGATGCCATTGCTCCATAAGGAATATTAACTCCAGTGAAACAAATACTTCCATATAGTAAGTAAGTTATATACATGTAGATAATTTTAAAAGTCATTGGTTGATCTTTTAATCCTGATTGGTATAGTAAGAAACTTGCTATTGCAACTGGTGCAGCCATGATTCTTATCCATTTTTTAAACTTACCATCTTTACCTTGAGGTGTAATGTCAATAATTCTTCCCATTGTAACGTCTGTAAATGCATCCACTAGTCTTGATACTAGGAACATTGTTGCAACAACTTTTGGTGCCATTCCCCAAACTTGTGTATAGAATACCATTAGGAATTGACTTACAAATACTAGCATAACGTCATTTCCAAAGTCCCCAAATAAATAACCGATCTTGTCTCTCATACCAAAAGGTCTGAATTCTTTTGCTTGTTCCATCTCTTTTTTAATTCCTCCTAAATTTTTTTATAATTTAAAGTTCTTTTTACCAATATTTATTCCAATTTGGTTTCATTATTCTTACAAGAGCTTCCATATAGAAGTAATCTCCCCACATACAACATTCATTTACACCAGAACCATTTGGTTTGCTATATACTGAATCAGTTAATAGTCCATTTGATCTTTCTATATTTTTAGTTGTATAGTTTTTAATTAATGATTTCATTATTGCTTTTACTGCATTTGAATATATTTTCTTATCTGGATCTGAATCTGGAAGATATTTTATCATTTCAAGCATTCCACAAACTGCTATTGTAGCTGCTGAAGTATCTCTCTCTTCTCCTGATGTTTCATCAAACATTAAATCCCAGTAACAGATATTATCTTCTGGTAGGTGATTTAAGAAGTAGTTTGTTACTCTTTTGAATAGAGTAATAAATTTTTCATCTTTTAAGTAGCTATATGCTAGAGGGAATCCATATACTCCCCATGCTTGTCCTCTTGCCCATGCTGAGTTATCTGATGCACCTTGTGCTGTAACTCCTTTAGTTGGTTTTCCTGTTTCTGGGTCAAAGTAGAAAGTGTGATGAGTTGAGCTATCTTCTCTTACTACTACACTAGCTGCTGTATGAAGATGTTTTGTAGCTATCTCTCTATATTTAGGATCTCCAGTAACTTCTGTTGCCCAGAATAATAGAGGTACGTTTAAGTTACAATCTATTATTAATCTATATGCAGTAGGGTCATCTAGATCTCCCCAAGCTTGAATAAATTCACCTTTTTCTTTATATCTTTTGATTAGGTGATCTGCTGCTTTTAGTCCTGCATTTTTAGCTCTTTCATTTCCTGTGATCTTATATCCTGCAACTACTGAAGGTGTATATAAGAATCCTAAGTCATGGTGATTTACTGCAACTTTATTTGTAATTCTTTCGTCATAGCTTTTGATTTGGAAGAAAGCTGTTTTTCTATATCTCTCTTCTCCTGTAATTTCATAAGCTAACCATAACATTCCTGTCCAGAATCCACTTGTCCAGTCATCCCATTCTCCACCATTTAAAATTCCTGGATATACATAATTTGTACTGCAAGGTCTTGGGAAAGTATTAATAAAAGTTTTTGTATTTCCATCTATTTTTGATAGTGCTTCATGCAATGCTCCAAATAGCATTTCTTGTGGAAAATCAACATCTTGAGAAAATCTTTCTCTGATCTCTTTTTTTAATTCCATGAGTTTTGCCTCCTAGTTTCTATATTCTTTAAAAAATTAAAATTCAAATTTGTCGTTGTATTTAACAGCCCATTCTCTTAATTTAGCTTCTAACTCAGCAGCTACTTCATTTTCTGAGCAATCATTTAATCTTATTGGATTCATTTGGTATGGATCGTTTATATTATCATATAGTAATCTTTCGATTCCATGTGCCATTGTATATCCTCTATTTATTGCATAAGTATATTGTTTTGTTCTTATAGCTCTCCATCCAAAAGCAACATTTTCTTTTCCGTGGCTTCTGAACTCTTCAATAGCTCTCATTTGTCCAGGGTATCCAGTCATTATTGCATAGTTTTCTACATCGCTTCCATTTACTATAACTTCTTTTAAGTCAATTCCTTGAACAGATTCAGGAATAGGAAGTTCCATTAATGATAGTAATGTTGGCATAATATCAACACCATTTAATACAACATCTGTTCTTCCTTTAACAAATCTATCTCCATATTTAATAAGGAATGGTACTCCAGTTGATTCTTCAAACCATACATGTTTACTCCATAGTCTGTGAGCACATAACATCTCTCCATGGTCTGCTGTTAAAACGATTATTGTATCATCATATATTCCATTATCTTTTAAGTTTTGTAGAAGTCTTCCAAAGTTTTCATCTATTCCTGTTACAGCAGCAAAATATTTTCTCATTACATCTTGATATTGCTCATCTGTAAAGTTTAATCTTGGGTTAACACTCTCTGTATGATCTGTTACTCCAGTTAATAATACATTTGGATTAACTTTAAATTTCTTATCTTTATACATATCCACATATTTTTGTGGTACTAAATCTAATGGAGTGTGTGGTGGGTTCCATGATAAGATAAGTGAGAATGCTTCATCTTTATTTTTATTAATGAACTCTATTGCCTTATCTGTTTCATGCTCAACTGACCATTGATCTATTTGTATCATCTTATTATCATCATGCCAGTAGTGTGGTTTTAAGTGTTGATCATATGTTCCATATGAATACCAGTAGTCAACACCATGTCTTCTTTTTCCAGGTGGTGTAAATGCGTCCCAATCTCTTGCTCCAGATACTGGCTCAGGATTGAAGTTTACTTCTGGACTATCTAAGTGCCACTTTCCTATATATCCTATTTTGTATCCATCATTTTTTAATACATCCATTAATGTTACATCTGTTTCTCTTAACTCTAAGTTTGGTAATCCTGGTTTACAGTTTGTCCATACTCCGTGAGTTACTGGATGTGTTCCTGTAAACATTGTAGCTCTGTTTGGTGAGCATAGTGGACAAGCACTCATGGCATTGTCAAAGTTTAAAGCTTCTTGTGCAAAACTGTCTATATTTGGTGTAATTACTTCATCTTTCCCCATGAATCCCATAGCGTCTCTACGCCATTGATCAGCAAAAACAAATAATAAATTTGGTTTTCTCTTCATAAATCTATATCCTCCCTTTAGTTTTATGCTTTAGTTTTTATTCTTGCATTTCTGTCAAAATTCTTTCTATATTTTTCATTTTCTTACACTACGGAGTATACTCACATTTAAAAGAAATGTAAATAATCACTATTCAAGTAGAATAATGATTATTGATTATTTAGTATTTTCAATATAATAATTTATTATTTTTAGTATTTTTATTAATATATTTTTTACATCAATATAAATATTTTTCTTTATTTATCAGATATAAAGGTATTTATAGTTAATTATTGACTTTTTTATCTATTTTACAGCTATTTTTTTACTTTTATTTTTAAATTATCCTCAGTTTTTCCACCAATTTTAGTTATTCAAATTTCCACCTTGATTTATGAATA
>UQQO01000081.1 GCA_900543175.1 uncultured Fusobacterium sp. | reverse complement strand
TTTTAGCTGTACTTATCTCATTATCAATAGTTTCTATAAATTTTATTTCTTTATCCTCAACCACAAAAAAGATATTTAAAACTTTGTTTTTCATAATTTATGCCACATTTTCTTTTTCAATTTTAGGTAGAATACCAATATTTTTTAAAATCTCATAAATAAATAATCTACCTTTTTGCGTCCAATAGGTATGCATTTTAACATCTGGTCCTGTACTTCTTGTTATTGGTTGAGTTTTAGTTTTTGTATATCCTTTATCTGCATATTTTTGATATAGTAACCATATGTCTCCTTGTTTATATTGAACTCCTAATTCGTGCAATTTATTATTTAACCACTGTCCACTTTCTCCATAATCTTTAGCAATAACAGTTATGCTTAGCAAGTTTGGACATTGTAATACTAAATCGTAATATGTTCCTTTAGGTTGTAGTTCTGCTATCTGTTGTGCTTTAACTTTATTTTCTAGTTCTAGTTTCTCAATTTTTTCTTGTTGCTCTAAAGCTAACACTAAAGCTTCTTTTAATGTCTTAGGAGCTTTTACTGATAATTTATCTTCTAGTTCTTCAATATATTCTATTGTCCTTTTTCTTACAAACTTGCTTTCTCTAACTAAAACTTGTTTTGCTTGTGATAATGTTAATACAAACATTGGATATTCCCTACCCCTTTCGTTTGTATAAGTTGACTGGGAAATTTTCCCCAGTGAGATTTCTTCCTCAAATTCATCTCTAATTACTTTTAGTAAATCATTATGTTTAAGTTCTACTCTGTTCCCTTCCTCTTTTCTAAAGAAGTTTATTTGGTCTAATAATTCAAGTGATGTTATTGTATCCTTTTTTGCTTCTAATATTGCTATTTCATTCATACTACTACTATGCCTCCTTAATACATTTAAAAAATTTGCTTTCTCTGACTTGTGCAAAGTTATCTCCATATTCAAAGTAAGTATCTTTAGTTAAATTTAATACTTCAATTAATAAAGTTTCCAACTTTAAAAATACTTCTGTTTGCTCTTTATTACCCTTTATTAAATCTTCTAATTGGTATAGAGCTGAATACATTTCTTCAACTTTAGTGTATAACTCATCTTTTATAGTTCCTTGAGATCTACACTCTTCCATAAAGTCAATAACTAATTTTGCATCTTCTGATAACATATTTTTCCTCCTAAAACTTGTATTTTTGGAGTTAGTGTAGTACAATATACTTGTCACGGTACATTATTGTACTACGTGTAATATTGGTAATATTACACTAACTCCTATGTGTTTTCGGACATATGGGAGCTTTTTTTATTTCTTTTTTCTTATAATGATTTCTTTACTATCCTCATTTACTTCGATTTCTATTTCTCTTTCTTCTTGAGTTATATCAATTTTATCAAGGAAAGATTTAGGAATACTTAGTTTCGGGGATATACTTCCAGAACCACTTTTTCCAAAAGAAACTTTTAGAATTCTTTTTTCCATTTGCTCCTCCTATATCGTAACGATATTATATAATCAATCGTTGCGACAGTCAAGATATTTTTTTATTGTACTCCACAAACCCCAAAAATACCTTGCTTTAGAAAGGAAAAATTATTTTGTCATTCCTATTTTTATTAAAAAATCTATTGTTTGTTCTATGTTAAAAGGTAGAAACGAGATCATCTTCTCAATTTCCACAGCAGTTTTTTTATCATTCATTTCAGTTAAATATATTTTATGTCCATTTACACCTGTTAAAGTTACTTGTTTTCTATATTTTGCCATTTTGTATCCTCCTTCTTTCTCAATTCAATCTCTACTACCTCTCTGCACTTCTTACACTTGATTTTCAAAACTTTTCCTTCTAACCAAGTTCTTCTACCAAAAGTGCTAAAAAGGTCATGTCTTTTAATATCTGCTATAAGCTCACCACATTTACAGTAATATTTCATTTCTAGCTCCTTAATCATCTAGCACTGTAATTCTAACACCAGCATTTTTCTTATCTACTTCATAGCCCATGAAAACTGGAATAATCTCATTACAATTATCATCATCAATCATTCCAGCTTTAACCATCAAGTCACAAGGTAATTGAGCTGCATTTATATAATCAAATTTTCTAGCTGAATCTCTTATAAAATAAAAGCCTATCCTGTAAGGCTTTGATTTACCTTTTAAGAGTTCTTTAATCTTTTTTATATTCTCTTGTAGATACCATTGGAAAGAATAGTTTTTTTCATAAGCTCTGACAGTCTTAGAGTTAATTAACATCTTTCCTGTCCATTGCTTGCTATTTTTAGAGCTTGGAATATTACCTTTTATAAAAATACTCCTATCTTTATTCATTAGATCACCTATAATTGAATAATCTCACATACCAAGGTTGAGAAAGAAAGTCATTTTCTTCTTTTAGCCACTTATTTTCTTTCTTTAACTTCTCTACTATTTCTCTATACTGAAAGATAACATCATTCAAGTTATCTTTTTCAGCTCTTAACTTATTATTTTCAGTTGTTATCTCTGAGATGATAGCATTTTTATCTTTTAAAAGAGCTTTCAAGTCATGATTTTCAGTTTTTAACTTACAGTTTTCTTCAGTTATCTTATCGCTTATAGTTTTTACAATGTTAAAATTTTCTTTTAGTCTTTCAAGCTCAGCTAGATGTTTTTTATCAGCATACTCATCAAGCAGTTCCTTTACTCCTTTTCTAGCAGATTCTATATTATTTAAGTTTCTACTAGAAATACCTTTAAGTCCTCCAATTTCTGCAATTCTAGTACAAACTTTTCTCAATACATCTCTTTCAGATACTTTACTCATTTATCCTCCCTATTTCCCTTTCTTATAGTTATCTTCCCACTCATCTATCATTGAATTTAAAATAAATGCACAAATAACTATAAGAAATAATATAAATATTGCTCCAACTAACAAAATAGAAGTTATATTCATTGCTCCACCTCTACTAACTCATAAAGAGTGTCTACAGGGTACTTTGAGAAAATACCTCTATAGACATCTATTTGAATAAATATTTTATTTTTCATTCTTGGATCACCCAATCTTTATTTTGTCTTCCCATGTTAAATTGCCATTTCTTCCAGTAAGTGTCAAATATCTCATTATCGAATCTTCTTATATACGCTATAAGAATCCAGCAATATAGAGCTTCTTCTACATTATTACACCAAAGATTGCCTTTGAAATATTTAATCCAGTATAATAAATTGCAAGATATTTCTATTCCTGAATCTACAGGTGCATAAAAGAATTTTTCAAAATCTTCTATAATTTCATCATCAGTCTCAGCTTCATAATTCACATATTGTAAGAAGAAAAATAGCACATCAACAAACTCTTCCAGTTCTTTCTCTCTGTTATATTCTTTCTGCTTCCAAGTTTTGAAATTATACTCGTAAGGAAGTTCTTTTTGCCATTCTTGGAACTCATCATCTAGTGCTGATAAAATATCTTGCTTATTTCTCTTTCGAGGCTCGAATCCATTCTCACGAGGTTTTGAGACCTTATCATCTAAAATTCTTTGTAACTCTAATAAATCAAGAAAACATCTAGGTTTACTAATCATTTTCCCCATCTCCTCCACACTTTCTGAAAGCTCCTATTTTTGATTTTAACCAACTTTCAATATATTCTCTTGAGTAATCCCCAGAGAATGTCTTAGACTCTATCTTTTGCCTAAAATCTCCCTTTAGACCTATGCTCAAGTAATAGTTTTTTTCTCCGTTCCTGTATATTTCATAGAGATACACAAGATGCTTTTCATTCTCGTATATCTCTACAACCTCAGGATAAACTCTATTAGACATCTTTAACCTCCCAAACATTCACTACATAAACTGGTAAAATGTTGCCATATATTTTATATTTTTCTCCTATAAAGTGTTCAGCTATAACTTTTATATCTCTCTCATCAAGCTTTTTATCTCTTGATATTGAGATATGTTTAAGAATCTGACCATTTTCAGGTATATTATCAACAAAAATCATATAATCTTTATAGTTGAATACCCCTATATACTCATATCCCTCTGTTGCCATAGACATAAACCAAGTCCTCATCTCCTCAGTTTTAGCGATGTTCTTAGTGAATAGTTTTTTCATTTTCTCATCTCCAAAGTATTTAATAATTTTCAGGTAAACTCCATTTTTCACATAATCTTGCAGGAATTTTATTTTGTGATACTCTTATTTCACTTTCTATATAGTCAACAATAGTTTTGCCATCATCTGTAACTCTCATTATCCAAGTTGCTGTTCCATTTGGCACTGAATAAAGTCCGTTAGGGTCTGCTTGCTGTATAACATTTGTTTGATCTCCCCATCCAGAACCCATATCAAGATCTTTAGTTATTGTTATCTTTTCAGGATTAGTATATTGAGTTGTGTAAGAAATTCCAAACCCTATACATTTACCCTCATATACCCATTTTCCAGACATATTATTTTTGGTATAAAAATAGTTTATTAGTTTTGGATTGTCTCTCATTTCAAGAATTTTCTTTAAAGTTTTTTTCTCATAAAAGTTTGCTATATTCGGAAGTCCTACTGATTCAATAGCCTGTTTAGATAACTTCTCCTGTTTCTCTCTTTCTATATCAGTTGATGTCTTTTGTGCTGGTACTGATTCACAACCTACAATCATTCCTATTAATGCCCCTATAACTAATAATTTTTTCATTCTTAATATCCTCCTCTAATACTTTCTAAAAAATGTTTTAAATTATTGTTTTCTATCAAATTGCTATCAAAATTAGCAAACTCAGATTTTATATTATTAGCTATAATTTGTTTATCTTCATCACTAGCTAAATCATATTGCATTTTATAACTATGTAATGTTTGAATTGAGTTTTCTATATAAGGTTTAGAACTTTTAAAAATTTCTCTATCACTATTCATTATGCTTTTCCCTACTTCTGTTCTAGCTGTTCTATTGTATAGAACATCATATTTAGCACAAGCAAATGGTAAAACTAATAATAATGCTCCTGCTCCTATAACTGCTATAAATTTCATATTTCCTTTTCTCCTCCTATGCTATGAACTCTAAAAATTCATTTTTAGCTTTTTTAGCTCTTTTGCTTTCTCCAACAACTGCAAGCTGGAAGCACATTTCAGAGATCCTGTCTGAAATTCTTGCTCCAAATTTCTCTTTTATATCTACAATATTCAAGTTAGTTGTTATAATCACAGGCTTTCCAGTTCTGTATCTAGCATCTATTAGAGCAAATGTTTTATCTTTAACATATTCTGATGTTTTTTCAACTCCAAAGTCATCTATAACTAACAGATCACAAGTTCTTACATAGTCTAGAACATCTTTTTCAGCCTCAGCCCATTCTCTTTGAAGCTTGTTTATATATAAACCTAAGTTCATTACTAAGACTGTCTTATTATGATTCATTAAAAAATTTGCTACACAGCTAGAAGCATGAGTTTTACCAGTTCCAACACTTCCAAACATCATTAGCCCTGCAGGTGCTGTTCCAACTTCTACAAACTTATCAGCAAATCTCTTACAGATATCCATATGCTTATCTTCCATCTTAGATTTTTCAAAAGTGCTATCAATGAATTTCTTGTCTATAACAGAAATGTCTCTATATTTTTTAATTCTATTCATTTGACACTCTCTTAATCTTTGAAATTCTCTTTCTTCTGCCTCTTGCTTTACTCTTTTCTCATCACAATCACAAGTAGGAATGTACTTTATTTTCTCCTAATAGATTCAGGCATCCATGATGGGATATTCTCATTAAGTTTATATTCTTTTCCACAATATTGACATTTTGGTATTGACATCTTTATTCCTCCTCTAAAGTCCTAAAGCTTCATACAGTGCTTTAGTATCATCATTTATTTCAGTTTCTTGAGCTCCATAGTCTTTTTTAGGTTTAACCTCAACTTTTTTCTTTTCAAAGTCTTTATATACACCATTCAAAGCTTTTTTTAGAGTATCTACTTTGAAAATAGTATTAACTCCCATATTTTTCATAGCAAATTCGGACTTGCTTAAAATCTCTAAAGCTTCAAATAGCTTTCTAGCTCCTAAAGTATTAAAAGCTTCTAAGATAACATAGTTGTCAGGCTTATATTCGTAAGCTGGCAAATTAAGATCATGATATTTTTTTAATATCTGACTTATCAAAGGATAAATTTCTTCTTTAGAAGTTTTAGTTTCAACCTCTTCTCCTTCATCCTCTGTGTGTAATATATTATCTATAGTATTATATATATTATTGTGTAAACTCAGTTTACTATTACTAGTCAACTCAGTTGACTCCCCCTGTAAACTTTGTTTACTAGTAAACTCAGTTGACTGTAAACTCAGTTTACTATCTAGCACAGCACAATATCTATTTTTGTTAAGTCCAATTTCTTCTTTTTTGATTAGTCCTCTTTCAACTAAACCTTTTAAAGTTTTTATAATCCCTTGTCTTGTTGAATTAGTCCATTCAGCAAGATATTGGACACTTCCAGTAAAATATTGACCTTCATTTTGAGAAAAGCCATAGATAATTGCATAAACTAGAAGATCATTACCTTTTAATTTAAGATCAGTAACCATCCAACCTTGAATTAAAATATAATTTTCTTTTTTTATCTCTGTTGCCATTTTTCCTCCTCTGTGGAGTTGCCACGCCCCACATCTTTTTTTATTTTGTAACTGTCCACCATTCCGAAACTCATAGAGCGTGGCTTTGGAGTGATGAACAGATACCAAATAAAAATGTCAGGGATTTTTTACAGAAACCCCCGAAAACTGAATTTTTTTCTTGGAAATTATAGTGGTGATGGGAATGATCAGAATTGAACTGATGCACTCACGATTAAAAGTCGTACGCTCTACCAACTGAGCTACATCCCCATAAGCTCTCTCGTGTGAGAGACACAGGAAGGTACAAAAATGCAATGATGAGGGAATGGCAAGAATCGAACTTGCAAATCCTCCGTACCCGTTAAAGCACTCGCCTTACCATTTGGCTACATTCCCATACTGGCGGAAGATATGAGGCTCGAACTCATAAACCTTGCGGTCATAGCTTAGCAAGCTACTGCCTTACCTATTAGGCTAATCTTCCATACTACCCTCGTGTGAGGGCTATATAGAGTTTTTATTGTTTTTAGTTTTTTATAAAAAAGAAAAAAATTTAAAAATTAAGAAAAAAATTTAAAAAATTATAAACCAAGCTCCACGATCTAGGAGCTAACCAAATTTGCCGCTAAAATCTAATTATTTGAAAATAATCTACCTCCTCCAAGGGCACAAAATTGGAAACAAAAATTTTAAAGGGGCTTTTCACCTCCAATTTTTTTTGAATGAATTTTTATAATAATGAGGTACCCTTGTTGGAACATACCAGCTTTTTTTACAGGATTTTATATTCAGGAAAGTGATTCATAGCACTTGCTGATATGCTCCAATAAAGGCACTTTGATTTCTCTTAACAAAAAGTTATAATAATATATAATCTTTTGTTTGAGGTGCGTTATATGAAAAATATTAAATTTGAAATTTTAAAATTTATATCTGAAAATCCTAAAAATTTAACTATTGAAGTTCTATGTGATAATTTTAAAGAACTATCTGAGAACGATATCTTTGATTATTTAGTAGAATTTAGAGACGAACAACTTCTTAAAGGTTTCTTTCTTGTTGAATTTGATCAAGGCGGTGGGAAAGCTAATTTATATAAACCTAGACTTACTGAAAAAGGCGAAATAAAGTTAGCTACCTATATCCAAGAAAATTCTAAATTGACTAAAGTTAAAAGAAAAATAGCATTATCTTGGAAAGTTGTAAGTTGTATAGTTGTTATTGTAACTGGTATAGTTACATTTCTTGCTAACTATACAACAACTATAGATAATGCAATATTAGGATTTAAAAACCTTTTAGAATCAATCAAAGAACTATTTTAATTTATCATCTATTTTCTTTTTTAAACCCTCTAAAAAAGCCAATAGTTTTTTTAGAGAGGAATCTATCTTTTTCATAATAAAGATAAATAACATAATTGCTGTTCCATACTGAAAAACTTGGACCAGTATTTTCTTGAACTCAGACATCGTGAGCCTCCTTTATTATTGTTTTATCAACTTTCTTTAGTATAATATTTATCTAATCTATGTTTATTATGATCACTTTTGTTTTGAAGATCACAAGAAAAAAGTTTTATAGAAAGCCTTTCATCAAGGGCTTTTTTTATTTGCTTTTTTATGTATCTTTTGTATCTTCTACTTTTTTGTTTTCTCACCCTTCCACCCCCTGCTAGAAAGCACGTTATGCTCTCTAGTAAAGGCAGGAAGATTTCCTGCTTATTCTCCTAACTCTTATTTCTGTACAATATATTGCGTAGTTGCAAAGAACTGGATAAAAAAAATCTATTCTTTAAATAAAAGTTTTGCTTTTTCTATAATATTTTTTTCTTTTTAGGATTTTCCATAGCTAATTTTAGTCCCCATCTACTTTTATAACCTAGCATTTTAGGCAATTCTGTTTGCATTTTTATTCCTTTTATAGCTGCTAGAGCTTTTAAGTCATTATATGAATTTATATTTAATTTTATCATTAAATTTCCTCCTTGAGTTTATTATAACAAATTTATTGCAAATACGCAAATAAAATAATAATAAAAAAAGACTAGAATAATCTAGCCTTCTTATAATTTATCATTTATTGCTTTTCTTATTTCTTCAGCTATAGCTTTAGCTAATAAAGGAGGAACTGCATTTCCTACCTGACTATATTGAGGAACTTCGTTTTTTCGTCCTTTTCCACCTGTAGTTCTTTTACCTAAAAAAACAAAACTATCATCAAAAGATTGTATTCTAGCAAATTCTCTAACACTGCAAATCCTATTATATATTGGTAAGATTAGATCATCTGGTAATGTCAAAACTGTATTTCCTGGTTTATCAAGTTTCATTTTAACTCTTGAATTTTTCTTAGTAACTATAATTTCAAGAAGATCTAAAGAATCTTTAAAATTTTTACATTTTTTTATAATAAATTCTTCTGAAATTTTTAATTTATTACTTATATAATGCAATAGGCTAGGATAATTCTCTATATCTAATCCTTCCAACATCAATCTCTTTTTTAACTGAATATTACTTTCTCCTTCTCTTAGAATAGAAAATCTTTCTTTTATATAATGATAATGCTTCGATTTTTCATTATTATATATTTCATTTGAAGGAATACTTTCTCCAGTAATAATATTTGGAGTTCTTCCTTGCTTAGCTTCTATTTGATATTGTTTTTTTATTGTTGCATATCCTGTTATATCTCCTAAAGCTTCTTGAAGAGAAACTATAGTTGACTTTTTTTGAGGATAACTTGGAACTTTTTTACCATTTTTATATCCTATTAATATTACTCTATGACGATTTTGAGGCACACCATAATCAGCAGCATTTAATATTTTATAATCTAATAAATTATAATCTATTTTTTTTAATTCATTTTTTATAATTTCTAATGGAGATTTTTCTTTATATATTTCACCATCAAACTGAGAAATAAAATTATGGAATTTTATATCAAGTATTCCTGGAACATTTTCAAAAATAATATATCCTGGTTCAACTTCACTGACAACCCTTAAATATTCAGAAAATAAAAAGTTTCTAATGTCATCTGTTTTTTGCTGACCTGCTCTACTAAATCCTTGGCAAGGTGGTCCACCAAAAATAGCATCTATTTTTAAGTGTTTATTTTCTTTGAAATCTTCTAATTGACTAATCTTTTGTCTTATAAATTTCCCTGTTATATCCTTAATATCACAAGTTTCTAACCAGGTGTTTTTTCCTTGAATTAAACCTAACTGTTTGTGCCTATTTTTATAAGTCAAAGAAGCATCTTCACTAATCTCATTAGAAAAAATAATATGAAATCCTGCTTGTATTATTCCTTCGCTCATTCCTCCTGCTCCACAGAATAAGTCAATTGCAATTGGTTTCATTAGCTTTTTTCTCCTTTTTAAATTATAATAAACATTATAACATTTTTAATTAATTTTTTCCAGGGAAAAATATTTCTTTTACAATTTCATATCTTCTTTTCCTAATATTTTTATCATTTACTCTATCTTGAATTAATCTTTTATATTCTTTAAATTCTTTTGTAAAAGGCGAAAAATGTTCTAATTTTTCAACTAAACTTTGTATATCTTCTTCTAATAAATCCTCATGATAATAGAAAAAAATCAAAAGAGTATAAAGACTGCTTTTATTTTTAAAAATACTCTCGTCATTTAATTTGTTAAAAATTAATTTTATTTTACTA
>UQQO01000080.1 GCA_900543175.1 uncultured Fusobacterium sp. | reverse complement strand
ATATATTTCTAAAACATTCTGCTATGGGTAATTTAAAATTACTACAAGATAGTGTTGCTTTACATAGAATCGCATTTCCAGATAGCTTTAGAGGTAAGGAAATCTCTTTTATGTTAATGGAAGTGGCAAGTAAAGCTGGAAATAATAGAATCGTTAAAGAAGAACTTAATTTCTTAAAGAAATTTGGTAATCTTGATGAACATGATAAATTAAGTATAATAGATGCACTTTCTCTTTCAGGAGATAAAAATATAAAGCTTGATTCTATGATGTTAGAGTTTAGTGAGGAAAATAGCATTTTAAATGAAACTTTAAAAAATATAATTACTACTAAAAGTGTAGCTAGTAGAGATGAAGTTGAGTTTTTAGAGAAGTATTTTAAAACAAATCCTAGCAAGGAATTAGCTGAATTTATTGGAAATTGGTATTTAAAAAATGGAGATATCAATAAAGGAAATCAATATATCAATGGAACAATAGAGGGAGTTTCTCCAGAGATTTTAGGAGGAATTTTCGGAATATTTGCTCCTAGTGATGGAACTATGGAAAATGCTATGGAGAACATAGAAAATCAAAATTATACACAATTTAAAAACTTTCTATCAAATGGAGAGAGTAGTTATAACAACGGAAACTATGTAGAGGCACTTGTACATTTCCAAAGAGCAAGCGAGATTAATAAGGACTATGAAGAAAGTAATCAATTATACTATTATATAGGTCAAAGTAGTATACAAGTTGAAAACTATAAAAAGGCAGTGGAAAACTTTAAGAAAGCACTATCTTTAGAAAAAAGCAATGACAAAAAGGCAGAAATATATTATAATATGGCAATAGCCTATGCAAATCTTGGAAACAAAGAAGAAGCAAGAAATTATTTTACCTATGTAAGACAAAATTATCCTAATACTTCTTGGAGTACAAAAAGTAGTATATATTTGCTTAAATTAAAATAAATTTATAAGGAGAGAACCATGGAAAGATATTTTGACAGAGTGGCTAAAGAGAGTTTAGTCATGGAACAATGGAAAAAAGTAGACGAGTTAAAAGAATTAGGAGTAAACCCTTTTGGGCATAAGTTCGATAAGAAGTACATGGTAGGGGACATCTTAACTCATACTCCTGAGGAAAACTTAATATATAAAACTGCAGGAAGAATAATGGCATACAGAGGAAAAGGAAAAGCTGTATTTGCACATATAGAAGATCGTTCAGGAAGAATTCAAGTATATTTAAGACAAGATGCACTTGGAGAACAAGTATTTGAAGTAGTTAAAAAAATTGGAGTAGGAGATATAATTGGTGTAGAAGGAGAAATCTTCATCACTAAAACTGGAGAACTTACTTTAAGAGCAAGCTCATTAGAATTACTTTCTAAAAACTTAAGAGCTCTACCTGAAAAATTCCACGGATTAACAGACGTAGAAACAAGATATAGAAAAAGATATGTAGACTTAATAATGAATAAAGATGTAAGAGATACTTTTATCAAAAGAACTCAAATCATCAGTGGAATAAGAGAAATCCTTGATAATAAAGGATTCTTAGAAGTTGAAACTCCATTAATGCACCCAATTCTTGGAGGAGCAGCAGCTAGACCATTTATTACTCACCATAACACACTAGATATGGATCTATATATGAGAATAGCTCCAGAACTATACTTAAAAAGACTTATAGTTGGAGGACTTGAAAGAGTTTACGAACTAGGAAGAAACTTCAGAAATGAAGGAATGGATACAAGACACAACCCAGAATTTACAATGATCGAAATGTACCAAGCTTATGCTGATTACACAGATATGATGGACTTAGCTGAAGAGATTATCACAACTCTAGCTAAAAAAGTTCTAGGAACTACAACTGTTGAATACAATGGAAAAACTTTAGTTCTTGAAAACTTCAAAAGAGTACATATGGTAGATCTAATAAAAGAGATCACAGGTGTTGACTTCTGGAATAAAGATATGACTTTTGAAGAAGCTAAAGCTTTAGCAAAAGAGCATCATGTAGAAGTAGCTCCACACATGAATACAGTAGGACACGTAGTAAACCAATTCTTTGAAGAGAAATGTGAAGAAACAATTGTTCAACCTACATTTGTATATGGACATCCAGTAGAAATTTCTCCACTTTCTAAGAGAAATGAAGAAGATCCAAGATTTACAGATAGATTTGAGCTATTTATAGATGCTAGAGAATATGCAAATGCTTTCTCAGAATTACAAGATCCAGCAGATCAAAGAGGAAGATTTGAAGATCAAGTTGAAGAAGCTGAAAGAGGAAACGATGAAGCAACTCCAGTAATTGATGATGACTTTGTAGAAGCTTTAGAGTATGGATTACCACCTACAGGAGGAATGGGAATTGGAGTAGATAGATTAATTATGCTATTAACTCAATCTGAATCTATTAGAGACGTATTATTATTCCCACAAATGAAACCAACTAAATAGTAAAAAAATTTTTAAAGACTGATTCATTTAGAATCAGTCTTTTTGTGTTCAAAGAAAAAAATATATTTGAAAGTTTTTGCAATTCTGAACAAAAAGTGCTAAAATATTTTTTATCAATAATCAGGAGGAGAAAATGATACAAGAATTTCTAATTATTTTTATTATTAATTATATTGGTGTTCTTATGGCAGAAGTTTTAAACTTCCCTTTGCCTGGAACTATAAATGGAATGTTACTTTTATTTGTAATGCTTTATTTTAAGGTTATAAAGCTAGAGAAGATAGAAAAGGCAAGTGATTTTCTATTGGTAAATATGACAATATTTTTTATGCCGCCATCTGTTAAACTTATAGAGTCTTTATATCTTTTAAAAACAGGGATTTTTAAGATAATATTTATATTGATATTTACAACAATATTGACAATGATAGTTACAGGTTTAACAGTGCAATATATGATTGAGAGAAAGGAGAAAAAATATGGAAAGCTTAACTAATACACCTCTTTTTGGAGTGGTAATAAGTCTTGTAGCATTTGAAATAGGGAAATATATATTTAATAAAACTAAATTAGCACTATTTAATCCACTACTTATAGGAACAATTATAGTTATGGGATTTTTAAATTATTTTAAAGTACCAGTTAGCAATTATATGGTTGGAGGAGATTTAATACTATTTTTCTTAGCTCCAGCAACAGTTGTACTTGCTGTTCCACTATACAGACAATTAAATCTTTTGAAAAAGAATTTTTTACCTATAATGGTTGGAGGGATTGCAGGATCTTTAACTGCTATAATCTCAGTAGTTGTTTTAGGAAAGATTATGGGGATAGATCAAAAATTACTATTGTCTTTTATGCCTAAATCTATAACAACTCCTATTGGAATTGAACTTTCTACTTTATTAGGTGGGATTCCATCAATAACAGTATTTGCTATTATAGTTACAGGAATAATAGGGAATGTGTCAGCACCATATGTGTGTTCTCTTTGTAGAATAAAACATCCAGTGGCAAAGGGAATAGGAATAGGTATATCAAGCCATGCTGTTGGAACAAGTAGAGCGATAGAGATGGGAGAGGTAGAAGGGGCAATGAGTGCTCTTTCAATAGTTATAGCTGGAATTTTAACTATAGCAATAGCTCCTTTAGTTAGGGCAATATTCTTTTAAAAATAAAAACTATAATATATTTTTTCTTTCCCAAATATCAGCTAAAATGGAATTTGGAGAAGAACATTAGAGAGAGTCACGAAATCTGACGCTAAAAATTCCGATGTGTTTGAGACGAAGTCGAGTTCAAAAAATAGAGAAGCTTTAGCGACTACTATTTTTGAGATGCAGGAGTGGAACTCCTGCGATACCAATAGTCAGATGAGGTTTACTCTCTCTTTATTCTTTGATATGGAATTTAGCTGATATTTAAAATATAAGTTTTAATAACTTAACTTGACTAATAATCGCTAAATACAAAGGTACTTTGCCAAAACCTAGCGATGTGCTAGATAGTTTAGCTTAGTTAGATATATTATAGTTTAAAAGCAATTAAAAAAGCCCTGTTAAATTTTTGTTAACAGGGCTTTTTTAATAATAACTTATAATAATTCCATTCCAGTTTTTACTTTAATTAAAACTTCTTCAGAAAATAGATTTTCTGCTAATTTTAAAGCAAATTCTAAAGAGTGTCCAGCTCCAACACCAGTTATGATTTTTTCATCTTGAACAACATCTTTATTTTGATAATTATATTTAGACATAGCATCTTTAATAGAAGTATGGCAAGTTACCATTTTTCCCTCTCCAATACCATTACAAGCTAGTACAGAAGGTGCTCCACATATAGCTCCTATATATTTACCTTCCTTTGCATAAAATTTAACAAGTTCTCCTACATTAGAGTCTTTTCCAAGATTTTCATATCCTGGGTATCCTCCTGGTAGAATTAACATATCTCCATCATGTAAGTTACTCTCTTTTAAAACTAAATCACTTTTTACAGTTACCTTTTGAGCAGAAGTAACAAAACTATCCTCAGATATAGAAACAGTTTTTACATCAGCTCCACATCTTCTTAATACGTCAACAGGGGTAAGAGCTTCAATAAGTTCAAAACCTTCAGCTAATAAAACATAAACTTTTTTCATATTTTAACCTCCTGATTAGATAGATTACTATTTTTCTACAGTGATTTTTCCTTTATTGATTAGAGAAAGAACAAATTGGTGAGCATCTACAACAGCATTACAATAAGCTGATTTTGTTTCTCCTTCAAAGAAAGCATTAAGTAATACTTGTTGTTGTTCAGCAATATTTCTTTTTAACTCTTCAACAGTTAACATTCCAGATTTATATTCCTCTACAAGAGCCTCATAGATGTTATCAAAAGTAGCATCATATAGGTCCTCTTCCCAAGTTTCAATAATTGACATTTAATTTCACCTCTTTATAATATTTATTATTATTTTTATAACAGATAAATATTAACATTTCTTACAAAAAATGTCAACTTTATAGTAAAGATAATTTCTAAAACTAGATAGGGTTAAATAGTTAAAATTTAATAAAAAAAGAGCTGAATAAATTAATGAAAGAGAAATCATTAATTTATAACAGCTCAAGTTTTTATATTATTAAAAGATTTATCCAAGATTAAACAATGCAACCATAGCAGGCACTAAAACTGGAACAACTAAAGTTATAACAAATCCAGAATAAAAAGCTATAATAGATACATTAGCAGGATTACTTTTATTTATAACTGGTAAAACAGAGTCCATTGCAGTAGCTCCAGCAGTAGCAACAGATGGGAATGAACCTATTTTTGTAGCTATAAAAGGAATTGTAAATATAGCTAAAAGTTCTCTAGAAACATTTGATAGAAATGCTGTTCCTCCTAACTCTGCACTTATTTTAGAAAGTTCAATAGCAGAGAAAGAGTACCAACCCATACCAGAACTTATAGCAACACTTTCACCTAAAGAAAGTGGAGTCAAGAAAGAAGCAACAGCTCCACCTAAAAGAGATCCAATCATAGTTATAAAAGGTAGTAGTATAACTTTTTTATCCATTGATTTTAAATTGTCAAATACTCCCTTATTTTTTCCAATATCTATTCCTACAAAGAAAAGAAGCAAGCAAAGTCCAAGTTTAATTAAATTATCTACACGGTCTAAGATTAAAGGAGTTTGGAAAAAATATCCTAAAAGTCCTCCAATAATAACTGATAAAGCTATACCAACCATTATTTTTTACCTCCTCTATATACAATATGAACTAAAAGTACACTTCCAATGATTGCACAAATAGTGATAATAACAGAGTTAATTCCAAGAATATGGAATTTAGAAAGGAGCTCTCTATCAGCACCTATTTTATACCCCATCATACCTAAAAGAAAAAATAGAGAGAAGCTCTGTAACATTCCTACTTTATCATCAATAAATTTAGGAATTAGACCTTTTTTTGTTATAAAATAACCTACTAAAATAATGGCAACATATAGTATAATATCTTGCATAAACCCCTCCCATTAGTTAAAAATTATATAGTAGTAAATTTAAATACAGTTTTTTGTGAATATGCTTTTGAACTATTATAAATTTTAGCTTTTTCAGGCATAAAATTCAATACATTAGGATAATCTTGAGTTTCAAAACAGATTCCCATATGCTTTTTACAATCTGAACCATCAGATAGTTTACCTATCTCATATAAATAGTTACCAGAATATATAACAACTGCAGGTTGATCAGTATAAACCTCAAGTTTTCTACCTGAAACTTTATCCTCTAATATTGCAGCACTTCCCTCTCTAGTTTCATCTAAAATAAAAGGATGATCTAATCCGTGATTTACAATAACTATTTGCTCATGATCTGAATTTAATGCTGGAGCAAGCTCTTTACTCTTTTGGAAATCAAAAGGAGTTCCTTCTACAGATGTAACTTTTATAGGTAAAGTTGTTTCATCAACAGCTATAAACTCTTTACAAGCTAATGTTAGATACTCATCAGATACATCTCTTTTAAAATCACCACTTAAATTAAAGTAAGTATGATTAGTTAAATTTAAATAAGTGTCCATATCTGAAGTAGCGTTATACTCAATAACAAGCTCATTATCTATTAATTTATATGTAACAGTAGCCCAAATATTACCAGGGAATCCCTCTTCTAAGTGAGGACTTTTTAGAGAAAGTTCAACTCCAATGAAATTTTCTCCTTTTATCTCTTTAGAGTCCCATATTTTATGACTAAAGTTATCTATTCCCCCATGTAAATTGTTTTCTCCACTATTTTTAGCTAGAGAATATTTTATGCCATTGATTGTGATACAACCATTTGCAATTCTTCCAGCATTTCTACCAACAATAGCTCCAAAATATGGAGAACGTTCTTCATAGTCAGCTATATTACTAAGATTTAAAACTACATTTTCCATCTTTCCATTTTTATCTGGAGAAGAGATTTTTCTAATAACTCCTCCATAATTTAAAATTTCAACTTCTAAAAACTCATTTTTTAAAATATAGCACTTAACATTTTCATTGTTTTTTGTTATGCCCCAATTTGTTACTGATATTTCCATTTAATCTCACCTCTGAACACTATTCTAACATAAAAAAGTGATAAAAGATAGATAAAAATAGACAATTATTGTTTTTTCAGAACTTAAAAAAGAAGAATATTTTTAGTGTAAATAAAATAAATAATAGACATATACAGATGATATTTTTCTTTTGTTTAAAAATATGCTAAAAGTATATTAAATAATTAGTATTGATTAATTATTTAATAAAAAACATAAGGGAGGAAGATTATGAAGAAAAAATTAGCAGCAATTTTATTATGCTTGTTATCAGTTTTATTTGTAAGTTGTGGAAAAGAGGCAGAAAAAGCTAAAGATGAAAAAGATACTTTAGTGTTTGCACAGATATCAGAGTGTAAAACTTTAGACCCTCAAGACACAACAGAACAGTATTCTCAAAGAATAGTGGCAGTGGTATATGATAGATTAGTGGAAATTGATGAAATGACAGGGGAGCTAGTTCCAGGATTAGCAGAAAGTTGGGAAAGATTAGATGAAAATAACATTGTATTCCATTTGAGAAAAGGGGTAAAATTTCATAATGGAAATGCATTTACTGCAAACGATGTAAAATATACTCTTGAAAGAGCAAAAACTCTTCCAAAGGTAGCGCATCTATATAAGTTAATTTCTAACATTGAGGTAATAGATGACAATACTGTTAAATTAACTACAAGTGAGCCTTTTGCACCGTTATTAGCTCATTTAAGTCACAAAACAGCTTCAATAATAGATGGAAAAGCTCATAAAGAACTTGGAGAAAAATATTTTGAAAATCCAGCAGGAACAGGACCATATAAATATAGTTCTTGGAAAGTTGGAGATAGAATAACTCTTGAAGCTTTTAATGAGTATTTTAAAGGATCTCCAGCTATAAAATTTATTGAAGTAAGAGCAGTACCAGAAGAAAATAGTAGAGTAATAGGACTAGAAACTGGTGAGATTGATATGACAGCAGAGTTAAGTCCAGAATCAAGAAAAATAATTTTAGATAATGCAGATAAAATGACTTATGCAGAATCTAGTGGAATAAATGTTAACTATCTTGGATTTGCAACAAATAGAGAGATAATGAAAGATAAAGATGTAAGAAAAGCTATAGCTATGGCAATAGACAGAGATGCTATTATTGATAGTATTATGATGGGAACTGTTGAAAAAGCTAATAGTTTCATCGCACCAGGAGTATTTGGTTATGATAAAAATTCTAAAGTTTTAGAGTATAATCCAGAAGAAGCTAAGAAAATAATTGAAGCAAAAGGATTAGTTGGAACTAAATTAAAATTAGGTGTAAGTAATAGTCCAGTAAGAATGCAAATGTGTGAAATCATTCAAGCTCAATTAAAAGAGGTTGGACTTGATGTATCTATCGAATCACTAGAGTGGGGAACTTTCCTTGCAGCAACTGCTAGAGGAGATTTAGATATGTTCTCATTAGGATGGGGACCATCTACTTATGATGGAGACTATGGATTCTATCCTAACTTCCATAGTTCACAACTAGGTGGAGCAGGAAATAGATCTCAATATGTAAATCCTGAAATGGATAGATTATTAGACGAAGCTAAAAAAGAGGTAAATGTAGAGAGAAGAAAAGAGTTATATTCTAAAGTTGCAGATATTATATATGAAGATGTACCAGCACTTCCAATATACTATTTAAATGATTCAGTTGCAGCTGTAAAATCAGTAGAAGGAATGAAACCAACTAGTTATATTAGATTTGATGAATTAAGCTTTAAAAAAGAAAAATAGATAAATTATATAAATTTTAATAAAGGAGAAGAGGGAATGGATAATTTAATAAAGATGATTGAAAAATTAACAAACACATTTGGAGCTCCAGGATATGAAGATGAAGTAATTGAAGTGATAAAAAAAGAATTACCTTTTTTAAGTTCTGAAAGAGATTCAATCAATAACTTATATATGGGACTTCATGAAAAGGAAGCAAATACAAATAGACCTACTGTAGCTCTTGATTGTCACACTGATGAAGTTGGATTTATTGTAGAAAATGTAAATAGAAATGGATCAATAAGTTTCCTTACTCTAGGTGGTTGGCATGTTGGAAATGTTCCAGCTAGTGCAGTTTTAATTAAAAATAGCAGAGGAGAATATATAAGAGGAATAGTTACTTCTAAACCACCTCATTTTATGACTGATGAAGAGAGAAATAGACTTCCTAAAATGTCAGAACTTACAATTGATATTGGAACAAGTAGCTATGAAGAAACTACTGAAATGTATGGAATTGAAGTAGGTAACCCTATTGTTCCAGATGTAACTTTTGTATATGATGAAAAAATAGAGATAATGAGAGCTAAGGCTTTTGATAATAGATTGGGATGTGCTGCTTCAATAGAGGTTTTAAAAGCTGTTAGAGATGAAAAAATAGAAAATGTAAATGTAGTTGGAGCATTTGCATCACAAGAGGAAGTTGGATTAAGAGGAGCTCAAGTAGCAGCTTATAGAGTAAAACCTGACTTTGCTATAGTATTTGAAGGATCTCCAGCAGACGATAGCTTTAAAGAGGGAACAGCAGCTCATGGAGCATTGAAAAAAGGTGTTCAATTAAGAGTAGTTGATGGAGCTATGATCTCAAATCCTAGAGTTTTAAAATTTGCTAAAGATATAGCTAATAAAAAAGGAATTAAATATCAAGTTATAGCTAGAGAAAAAGGATCAACAAATGGAGGAAAATATCATATTTCTGAAACAGGAATACCTGTTCTTGTATTAGGAATACCTACAAGATATATTCATACTCACTACTCTTATGCTTCAATAGATGATCTAAAATCAGCTATTTCATTAGCAATAGAAGTTATAAAAGAATTAAATTATGATGTAATAAAAGGGTTTTAAATAAAAAGTAAAATATTATTGAATTTTGTGGGAAAAAGTGCTAATGTAGTAATAAGAGCAGTTACAAACAAATAAAAGAGTCGGGAGTGATTGAAATGACTAAAAAGGAATTTGTAGAATTATTTGGAGCAAAAGCTGAACTAAAAACAAAAGTAGAAGCAGAAAAATTAACAAAGGCTTTTATAGATACTCTTGAAGAAATATTAGTAAAAGGTGAAAGTGTTTCTTTTATAGGATTCGGAAAATTTGAAGCAACTGAAAGAGCTGCAAGAACTTGTGTAAACCCACAAACTAAAAAAACTATGAAAGTAGCAGCTAAAAAAGTTGCTAAATTCAAAGCTGGTAAAAATTTATTAGAAAAAATGAACCCTGTTGTTGAAAAAAAAGCTGCAAAATCTAAAAAGAAAAGTAAATAATTAAAATTTTTGGGAGCTATTAATAGCTCCCTGTTTTTTTAATATCATTAGTAACTACTCACCTATTACCTATAAATATTATAAAAAGCAAAATTTTATCCCAAT
>UQQO01000079.1 GCA_900543175.1 uncultured Fusobacterium sp. | reverse complement strand
TCTTAAATCCATCACCTAAATGTGTATCATAATCAAGCCCGAGAACATCATCATTTAATATCCAAAATTGCAAGATTCCCTCTTTCATAGGATAGATATTATTTTTTGGTAATTCTTCTATATTTATTTGAGCAAGTAAGGTAAGTTGTTGATTTTCTTTATTTTTAGGAACTTCTACATTTTTAGGTAAATATGGAACTCCACCAAATTTACTTTGGAATAGATTTGGTTTCTCATCTGATAAACTAATCTCAATCATAGGCTTTTTATTTTTTTCTAAAATATCTAAAACAATTTTTTTGATTTCATTGTTGAATCTTACATTTTCTTCACTTAATTTTTTCTTTTCCATACTTTAATCCTCCTTTAAAACCTCAATATTTCTAGTAATATACATCATTACATAAAGAACTAACATCAATAAAAGTGTTCCTGTTATAAGTGCATATTGCTCCATCTTCAAAATAGAATACAATACAGCATAGATTCCAGATAAAAATACAAACATTCCAACTCCATATTTACTGTTTTTAGTTACAGCTTTTATATACAATGAGTTTGGAATTACTACCATCAAAGTGGCTATGATATAAGCTAAGCCAAAGCTAAAATATTCTGACATTGAAAGTAAAACTAAATAAAACATTGTAAGTGAGAATCCCACCACTCCATATTGAACATAGTGGGTAAATCTTTTACTTGTCACCTCAAAAATATATACTACAAAAAGGCTCAAAAGTATAAATAACATACTATATTTTACAGCTCTCATAACTTGCCTGTAATGAGTTACCCCCTCATATAAATCTACTCCGATTTTTCCCTCTGTAATATCATAGAACCCATCTACAAAACTTTGCTTATAATTTCTTACAAAGGAAGAAACTTCCCATTCTGCTTTGAATCCATTTTCATCAATTACCTTTACACTTGGTAAAATTCCATAAAATTTTGGAGCTTTCCAAGATGAGCTTACTTCAAAATGGTTATTTTTTCCAAATGGAAGAATATTTATTCCCTCATTACCTCTCAAGCTTAATTTTACAGAGAAATTTATCTTCTCTTTTTGATTTAGATTTTGTCTTATAGTCCCTGAAATTCCAGTATTTATCCCCTGTTGTGTAACTCCTGTTCCTGATTCAAGCTCTATATTTTCCCCCTCAACTATAAATTCCTCAACTTTCATAATAGATTTTGTATCAGTTATCCCAAGCCCAATACCAATATTGTATGGAAAAATATTGGCAGGGACAGAATTTCTTATACTTGGAAAACTTCCCTCTAAAATAATATCTCCATTATATACAGTTGTTTTGTAAATTCCCCTTTCTCTAACTTCATCTTTTAAATAAACCTTTACTTTTAAATCATCAGGAAGAATTACCAAATTTTTTGTAATCTTTCTTTTTGCCTCTTTTCCTGAATTATCATAATATGTTTCACTATCATCAAAGGGTATTGTAAGAAAAACTCCTGCAATAGTTTGTTTTCTTCCCCACTCATTTCCAATCTCTTCTACCATATTATTGTATGAGTAACCTCTATCATCAACTATTGTATGAATAAAAAATATAGGTATTTGTAATAAAATAGCAAGAACAAAGAGAAAACCTATTTTTCTAACAAGAGAATTGTTCTTTTTTAAATTAATCATATTGCACCTCCACTTTAAAAATTTTTAAAGTAATTGTAAAGGCAGATAAGTCCTAAACCAATTACTACTGATATAAAGATAATCACTGTAAATTTTAGATTATATTTAAGTTGTTTTAAAATAAAAACTGTACAACCAATTATCATATAAACAACTATTATCCCACATACAAAAGCTACTATATCAAAGTTTTTCATATTATCACTATTTCCTTAAAAATTAAGTTTGTTGATGAAACATAGTAATTATCTTACACTCTGGACATATCTCTATATATAAAGTTCCCTCTGCACTGTCCATTATAGTATCCCAATGAATTTGAGCAAGATACTTCATCTTCTTTCCACACTCAGGACACTCTCTATACTCCCAATCTTGCACCCAATTACCAAATCCACCAATTGTATTTACATCATCTGTAAATGCACCATAAAATAGTGGTTTTTCTTTAGCAGAAACAACAAAATTATTATTTACCATCTCATCTATTATCTCATCTCTAAAATAATTTTCCTCTTCTCCCTCATATTCTAAGATCTCATTTGTTCCATCAAGGCTAAATCTATTTGAAATTCCCTCGCTTAAAGTTACACAGTTAGGACAACAACTTGCAGTGATAATTCCATCTAAACCTAAAAATGAAAATCTTTCATCTCTTCCGTCTATCACTAGAATATCTATTATCTCTCCACCACAGTGTGGACATTTTTCCCCTCTTTTTCTAGCAATAAAAGTTCCACTCTCATCTTTTTTCTCTCCTTTTTCAAAAGAGAAACATTTATCATAATTAAGTTTTATATAGTTATTATCACTGTCAAAAGTCCAATCACCTTCTTCAGCATAAATATCTGAATCTACATAAAGTTTTTTTCTCCAAGGTCTAGGATTTATTTTTAATTCATATAAAGTATCTTGTGATTTTTTATCTCCTATCATAGCAAGGCATTGTAAAAGTAATCCACCCTCATTAGCAGAGTCTGTACTCATAATTTTTTCTATTAATCTATCTCTTACTTCATCACTTGCTTTATAATATAATTCACTTGGATAAAAAATCTCTCTTTCACAAGCTGTTTTAGAAAACTCTTCTACATATATTCCTTTTGTCATCAGATCTTGAAAAATTTCATACTCATCAGTTTCATAAAAATTATCTTCTGTTGAAACTTTTAATTTTTCTATCACTTGATTTATTTTTTCTTCTATCTCTTTATCACTCCAATTGTCAACTTCCTCTCTATGTTTCTTTGCTCTACATCTCCAACATAAACCTTCAAAACCTAAAGGTGTTCCACATTCTAGACATCTGTATTTTAAATTCATATTGACCTCCTTATTTTTTCAACCATAAAGATAAAGAAAAAATTACTATTATTGCACCAAATATTCCTGTAAAAAATCTAAAACCTTTCTCTCCAAAAATTTCATACACAGTTTTCATAAATCTTTTTGAACCTGTTGGGTCACAAATCCATTTCCAATTAAAAATAGCTCCAAAGAAAAATAAACCTCCTCCTATCACTCCAATAAGATATGGGTATCTTCTTAAATAGGGGTCTGCATTTTCCATAAACTTTATATATAGATCACTGATTGGATTGTTCATAACTACCCTCCTTTTCCTGAAATTTTTGTATAAAAAAATGCTCATGACAAAATAGTTCTTTGATCTATCAAAAAACAATTAATGTCATAAGCATCACCTCTCTATTGTAGAGTTTAAAATATTTATTTAATATAAGTATAATATAAAAAAATGTTTTTAACAATATTTTATTTGATATAATTTTTTGATAAAAAGCTATAATTTTATCTGACTATATCTTATAATGTATATAACAACCTAAAAATAAAGGAGAGACAAAATGAATCCAAGAGAACTATTACAAGCATTAACCATAGCAGAGAGATTAAAAGATACAACAAGACATTGTTACACATCAAAGGGGAGACATGAAAGTGTTGCTGAACATAGTTGGCAAATGACTTTAATGGCATTTTTTATGAAAAATGAGTTTCCTGAGGCAGATATTAACAAAGTAATTCAAATGTGCATTATACATGATTTAGGTGAGTGTTTCACTGGAGATATACCAACTTTTTTAAAGACAAAAGAGCACGAGGTTTCAGAGGAAAATCTTCTCAATGATTGGGTTGAATCTCTACCTAAAACTACTAGAGATGAGATGCTAAGTTTGTACAAGGAGATGAAAGAAAGAAAAACCTTAGAAGCTAAAATCTATAAGGCGATTGATAGTTTAGAAGCTGTAATACAACATAATTTTTCAGATATTTCAACATGGTCTGAAAATGAATTTGATCTAAACCTAACTTATGCAAATGATAGAGTAACTTTTTCAGAGTATATGTGTGCATTAAGAGAGGAGATTAGAAAGGATACTATTGAAAAGATTTCAAAGGGAGAAGAGGAGCTAAAAAATAAAGACAAGGAGAGCATATGATAAAAAAAGTTTGGGGTATGTATTTCAAGTTATAAAAATAAATTTGCTTTTTTGAAATATTAGTGTTATAATTTTCAAAAAAATACAGATCGCTTAATTTATTTTAAAAATAAAGCGGGGGACCCACCTTTTGGGGCGTATTTCTCCTTTGAGAATAGGACAACTCTTTCAGTCCGAGCCCGTCAGCTAACCTCGTCAGCGTTGATTGAGAAGCCATGTTTTTATATTTTTTGTAATTTTTGATTAATAGACATCATGACTTTTCATGGTGTTTTTTTTATACCAAAAAATAGGGAAAATAAAAGGAGGCAAGTTTATGAATTTTTTAAATTATTTAATAGCAAATAGTGAGCAGATATTGACACTTCTTATTGAACATGTAAACTTAACAATTCTTTCAGTAAGTTTAGCAATATTAATAGGGGTGCCTTTAGGAATATTGATCAGCCATTTTTCAAAAGTAAATAAACCTATAATGATATTGGCAAATGTTATTCAAGCTGTGCCAAGTATGGCACTTTTAGGGTTTTTGATACCATTTTTAGGAATAGGTGTAGTTCCATCTGTGTTTATGGTAGTTCTATACTCTCTACTTCCAATAATAAAAAATACATTTACAAGTATTTCAGGAATAAATCCTCAAGTTATAGAGGCAGCAGAGGGAATAGGGATGACAAAATTCCAAATTCTATTTAAAGTGCAGATACCAATGGCACTTCCTGTAATAATGGCAGGAGTGAGAATATCAGCAGTTACAGCAGTTGGACTTATGACAATGGCAGCATTTATTGGTGCTGGTGGGCTAGGGTATCTTGTTTTTTCTGGGATAAGAACAGCAAATAATTTTCAAATACTAGCAGGGGCGATTCCAGCTTGTCTATTAGCACTATTTATAGATTTACTAGCATCTATTATTGAAAAAGCTGTTGTTCCTGAGGGAATAAATCTAAAGAATAAAAGCAGTAAAAAAGGGCGTCTATTTCAAAAAGGTGTTATGGGAATAGTTTTAATTCTTACACTTTATGCTTTTATAAATGCAGGGATTAGTAAGTTTACTCCTAATAATAAAACAATAGTTGTGGCAAGTAAGGACTATACAGAACAAGAGATTATAGGAAATATTTTAGCAGATCTAATTGAGGAGAAAACAGATTATAAGGTTGAAAGAAAACTAGCTCTTGGAGGAACACAAGTTGCTTTTGGAGCTTTAAAAGCTGGAGAAGTTGATATCTATATGGAGTATACAGGGACTCTATACTCAGATATGCTTAAACACAATCCTCTTGAATCTCAAGTAACTTCAAGAGAGGTATTTGAAATCTCTCAAAAGGAGATAAAAGAAAAGTTTGGTGTAAATGTTGGAGAGGAATGGGCATTTAACAACACATATAGACTTGCAGTGAGAAAGGATACAGCAGAAAAATATAACTTAAAAACAATAAGTGATTTAAAAAAGGTAAGTAAAAATATGATTATCTCTCCTACATTGGAGTTTGCAAATAAACATGACGGACTTTCAGGATTACAAGGTAGATATGAGGGGCTTAAATTTAAAGATGTTATCTCAATAGATGGAGCACCTCGTTATCAAGCTTTAGCTGCTAAGGAAAGTGATGTAATTGATGCCTTTTCAACAGATGGTTTAATTAAAACTTATGATCTTACAATTTTAGAAGATGACAAGGAGTTTTTCTTACCTTATCATGCAGTGCCTGTTGCAAAGGTAGAAACTCTTGAAAAATATCCAGAGCTTTCGGGAATAACAGATTCTTTAAAAGATATTATGACAGATGAGGTAATGCGTGGACTTAATTATCAAGTTGATGTGTTAAAGAAAGATCCTAAAGATGTAGCAAAGGAATTTTTAGTTGAGCAAGGTTTAATTAGCTCTGAAAAATAGGAGGTTAAAATGATAGAGTTTAAAGGAATAAATAAGATATTTAAAAATAATATAGTTCTATATGATATAAATTTAAAACTTGAAGAGGGGAATATAATTGTATTTGTAGGTCCAAGTGGTTGTGGAAAGACAACGACAGTTAAGATGATAAATAGACTTATAAAGCCAACATCAGGGCAGGTTCTTATAAATGGTGAGGATATATCAAATAAAAATGTGATAGAGTTGAGAAGAAATATTGGATATGTTATTCAACAGACAGGGCTTTTTCCCCATATGACAATTAAAGAGAATATAGGGATAGTTGCTAAAATGCAAAAGATGAACTCTCAAGAGATCGAGTCAAAGACAAGAGAGTTGATGGAGATGGTGGGGCTTGATTATGAAAAGTTTGCTAATAGATATCCAACAGAACTTTCTGGAGGGCAACAACAGAGGGTAGGGATAGCAAGGGCATTGATTACAAATCCAGATATTATTCTTATGGATGAGCCATTTTCAGCTCTTGACCCAATAACTCGTTCACAACTTCAAGATGAGCTTTTAAATATTCAGACACAGTTTAAAAAGACAATTATTTTTGTAACTCATGATATGGATGAGGCAATAAAGATAGCTGATAAGATATGTATAATGGGAAAAGGTAGAATAATTCAATATGATGACCCAGAAACAATATTAAAAAATCCTGCCAATGAATTTGTAAGTGACTTCGTTGGTAAAAATAGAATCTGGTCATCCCCTGAATATATAAAGGTAAAGGATATTATGATAGAAAATCCTATTACTTGCTCTCAGGATATCTCTCTTTTAAAATGTATTAAGAAGATGAGATATGAGAGAGTTGATACACTTCTTGTAGTTGATAGAAAGAGAAAATTCAATGGTATTATCACTGGAAAGATGATTCAAAAAGAGAAAGATCACTATAAAAGTGTAAAAGAGATAATGGAGCAACCTAGAGCTGTTACTTATCCTGATAAATCAATAGTGGATATACTAAAAGATGTAAATGAGAAAAATCTTTCCAGCCTACCTGTAATTGATAGCAATGGAATATTAAAAGGACTTATAACAAAGACAAGTTTAGTTACAACTTTAAGTCAACAATTTGAAATTGAAGTTGATTCAAATAAAAAAACAATTTAGTATTTTTTATAAAAAAGTATTTTTTCCCTCAAAAAATATGATATAATTAAAAGAAAAATTGAAAAGAGAGGGAAAAAATGTCAGGAAATCAACAATCAGAAAAGCTGGGGAAAGAGCCATTGAGAAAACTATTTTTTACAATGGCAATTCCATCAGTTTTAGCTCAATTAATAAATGTACTCTACAACATTGTTGATAGAATATATATTGGGCACATAAAAGATATAGGATCTTTGGCACTTACTGGAGTGGGAGTTACATTTCCTATAATTATGGTAGTATCAGCTTTTAGTGCTTTTGCTGGACAAGGGGGAGCACCATTAGCATCTATTTTACTAGGAGCAAAGGATCAAGAGAAAGCTGAAAAAGTTTTAGGGAGTAGTACAGCACTTTTACTTGTGTTTTCTATATCTTTAACTTTGATACTTCAAATACTAAAAACACCATTACTCTATGCTTTTGGAGCTAGTGATAATGTTATAGGTTTTGCTCAAGATTATATTGGACTTTATCTGTGGGGAACTATCTTTGTAATGTTATCTCTAGGATTAAATACCTTTATAAGTGGGCAGGGAAATGCAAAGACAGCAATGTTTTCAGTTTTAATTGGAGCAGTTACAAATATTATTTTAGATCCTATCTTTATATTTGTTATGAATATGGGAGTTAAAGGAGCTGCATTGGCTACAGTTATATCTCAAGCTTTTAGTGCTATATGGGTAGTTAATTTTTTAATTTCAAAGAAAAGTAGCCTAAAAATAAAGAGAGAAAATCTAAAACTTGATATGAAATTTGTAAAGAAGATAGGTTCTTTAGGTTGCTCTCCATTTATAATGCAAAGTACAGAGAGTTTAGTTTTATTGACTCTTAACTCTGGGTTACAAAAATATGGTGGAGATCTATATGTTGGATCTATGTCTATTTTAATAAGTGTATTACAGTTGATAGTTGTTCCTGTTTCAGGGATAGCTCAAGGGGTACAACCAATTATTAGTTATAATTTTGGAGCTGGAAATAGAGAGAGGGTTATTAAAACTTTTAAAGCATTGTTAATAGTTTGTTTAGTGGCAACAATGTTTATGGGTGGAATAGCAGTATTGTTTCCAAATTTTTATGTAAAGATGTTTACTGAATCAGAGGAGTTAATGAAGTTGACATCAAAAATGATGCCAATATTTACTTTGGGAATGTGTATCTTTGGAATTCAACAATCTATACAAGTAACTTTTTTAGCTATGGGGCAAGCAAAATTTTCTATTTTCATTGCTCTTTTGAGAAAGGTTATACTACTTGTTCCTTTGGCTATAATTTTGCCTAGATTTCTGGGGGTAAAGGGGATTTACTATGCAGAGCCTATGGCAGATATAACTTCTGTTGTTGTAGCATCAATAACATTTGCTTTGAACTTTAAAAGTATTCTTAAACAGTGTGGAAAGAGAAAATAAATATTTTGATTGAAGAGTGTTAGAAATTGATAGTGCTAATTCTATCAATTTTAATGCTCTTTTTTTTGTCTAAGGAAATTATAAATTGACTTTATATAAAAATTTTTTATATAAGGTAAGTTGCACAATATAATGTAAAAACTCATAACTATTTCGTATAAAGTATTAAAAATCATAAAAAAAGGTGTTGACACAATTAAGCATTAACACCTAAAATTATACAACTTATTTTTTTAATAATTCTTTTCCAGGGATTCCAGGTTTAGTCATTTCAAATGGATTTAAGATAACATCTAACTCATCTTTAGTTAATAATCCTCTTTCAAGAACGATTTGAGCAACTGGAGTTCCTGTTTTAATAGAAAGTTTAGCTATTTCAGCAGCATTTTTATATCCAATATGTGGGTTTAATGCAGTGATAATTCCAACACTTCTATCTACCCAGTTTTTACAGTTTTCCTCTTGAGCAGCTATTCCTTTTAGACAGTTGTCAATAAATGTTCTAATTCCATTTTTTAGAATTTCTATTGATTGGAATAAGTTAAAGAATAGTACTGGTTCAAATACGTTTAATTCTAATTGTCCAGCTTCAGCAGCTTTAACTATTGTAATATCGTTACCAAAGATTTGGAAACAAACTTGGTTTAATACTTCTGGTATAACAGGGTTTACTTTTCCTGGCATAATTGAAGACCCTGGTTGTTGTTGAGGTAATGCAATTTCAGCAAGTCCAGCTTTTGGTCCTGATGCCATAAGTCTTAAATCGTTAGCTGTTTTTGATAGGTTTACAGCACAAGTTTTTAATGCTGAAGATAACCATACAAAGCTATCTAAGTTTCTAGTTCCATCAACTAAATCTGGAGCTTGTTTAAAATCGAATCCTGTAACTTCAGATAAAATTCTTACAACGTTATCAACATAATTTACATCTGCATTGATTCCAGTTCCTACTGCAGTAGCTCCCATATTTACATAAGTAAGCTCTTCAACAGCACCTTTAATTCTTTTTATATCTCTTGCAACTGGTCCAGAGAAAGCTCTAAACTCTTGTCCTAATCTAATAGGTACAGCATCTTGAAGGTGAGTTCTTCCCATTTTAATAACATGGTCAAATTCATCTCCTTTAGCTTGTAATGTATCATATAATTCTTGTAATTCTACTAATAAATCTTTTATCATAAATTGAACAGTTAATTTTCCAGCAGTTGGAACAACGTCATTTGTTGATTGTCCATAGTTTACATGATCGTTAGGATGACATCTGTCATATTTTCCTAACTCTCCTCCTAGAATCTCATTAGCTCTGTTAGCAATAACTTCGTTCATATTCATGTTCATTGAAGTTCCTGCTCCACCTTGAATAACGTCAGTTATAAATTGATCTCTAAATTGTCCTGATATAATCTCTTCAGCAGCTTGAATCATAGCTTCTTCTACATCTCTAGAGATTACTCCTGCTTCAAAGTTTGCTTTTGATGTTGCTTTTTTAACATAAGCTAATGCTTTTATAAAAGTATCACTTACTTTATATCCAGTAATGTGAAAGTTATTTTTTCCTCTAAGTGATTGTACACCATAATATGCGTCTGCTGGAACCTCTAATGTTCCAATTGAGTCACTTTCTAATCTATATTTTATCATTTAAACCCCTCCTGTTTCACTTCATAAGTAAATGATACAGTGGAATTAAAGATTTTTCAAGATAGAAAACACGAAAAAAGACTTCAAAAAATATATGAAGTTAGGGGGTTAAATATACTAGCTATATAATTATTCATTTTTTTAATAAAAATGAAAATATATATATTTTTTTTAAATGTTTTGAAAATAATTTCATCACATGCCTAGTATATCACTTTATGCACTCAGAGTAAACAGAAAAATTAATTTTTTTCCAAATTATTTTTGTATCACATTGAATTTTTATCTTTATCTTATCATTTTCATCAATAATAGATTTTATAGTGTGATTAAAAATAGTATGTAG
>UQQO01000078.1 GCA_900543175.1 uncultured Fusobacterium sp. | reverse complement strand
TGTTCTAAAAAAAATTAAAGAGAGTTTTTTTCGTTTAAATAAAAAAGCAATTCCAATATCAGATATCAGAACTGCTTTCAGTTTATTTTTCTTCTATTAATTTTTCTCCAGCTTCTCTATAAAGATCATAACCTTTTCCCATTTGGTAGATCTTATAATATGTACTTATAAGAGGAGCTCCTTGTTTTACATTTTTCACATGATAACTTATCATTTTTTTAGGCTCTACTATCCCTTTTTCTTGAAAACTTTTATAAATTTTAGTTATCTCTTCTACTTTCTTTTTATCCTTTACTTCTTTTAACTTCACTTCATTCTTAGAACAAAATTCAATATACTTAGTAAATGCCTCTATATTTGAAGTTTTAAAATAGAAAACTCCTACAAAATTTACTAGAGCTACACCCATAAATATATAAATCAAAAAAGTTTTTATCTTATTCATTTAATCACCTAAATAAATACAGCAATTAAAACTAAAATTCCTAAAATTATTCTGTAGATTCCAAAAGAAACAAAATCTCTCTTTTTAATATATCCCATAAACCATTTAATTACAAGATATGCAACAACAAAAGATACAAGAGATCCCACTCCTAAAAGTTGCCACTCAACTGGGGAAAATTTCAATCCATTTTTCAAAAGTTTCAATAATGTTGCTCCAAACATAGTTGGTATAGCTAAGAAAAATGAAAATTCTGTTGCCACTCCTCTTGAAAGTCCTAAAAGAAGTCCCCCTATTATAGTTGCTCCCGATCTTGAAGTTCCTGGAATCATAGCTAAACATTGGAATAATCCAACTGTAAATGCTTTTTTATATCCCATTTTACTAAAGCTATCAATATTTGAAGAACTTTTATAATATTTTTCAACAACTATCAATATTATTCCATAAAAGATAAGTGTTGTAGCTACAACAACTACATTTCTCATAAAATATTCAGAAATATAGTCATCTAAAAGTAATCCAATTACAGCTGATGGAAGAACTCCAACTACAACTTTTGCCCACAATCTAAATCTTTGGACAAAAACTTCTCTTTCTTTTACAAAAGGAGTTAAATCGTTCCAAAAATATAAAACTACTGCAAGAATAGCTCCTAATTGTACAATTATCAAGAAACTATCCATAAAATTTTTAGTAAAAAAACTGCTATTTATAAATTTTTCAACTAAGATCATGTGTCCTGTACTACTAACAGGAAGAAACTCTGTCATTCCCTCTACTATACCAAGTATAATGACAATTATAAAAGGATTCATCTATCTATTTCCTCCTATAAATATGGATCTTCTGTTGCCATATAATTTTCTACATAATCTTTAACTCCCTCTTCTAATGAGTGGAATTTTTTAGTATATCCAGCTTTTTTCAATTTATCCATTGAAGCTTGTGTAAAATATTGGTATCTTCCTCTTAAATCTTCAGGCATTGGAATAAATTCAACTACATCTTCAACAGCAAGATCTGGATTTTTAGAAGCTGCTCTCATTGTTGCCATAGAAAGATCTAGGAAGCTTCTAGCCTCTCCAGTTCCTATATTATATACTCCTGATTCAACTTTTTCAGTTAGTAAGAAGTAGATTACATCCACAACATCTTTTAGATAAACAAAATCTCTAAGTTGCTCTCCATCTTTATATCCCTCTTTATGAGATTTGAAAAGTTTAACTCCACCATTTTCTCTATATTGATTAAATGTATGGAATACCATTGATGCCATTCTTCCTTTGTGATACTCTTGTGGTCCATATACATTGAAGAATTTTAATCCTGTCCATTGTTTTGGAGCTATTCTTTGTTTGAATGCCCAATCATCAAATATTTTTTTAGAGTATCCATATTTATTAAGAGGCATTAATTTTTTTAATTCTTCTGGAGAAACTTCATCATTATATCCTAATTCTCCTCCACCATATGTAGCTGCTGATGAAGCATAAACATAGTTTATTTGTCTTTCAGCACAGAATTCCCAAAGTTTCTTACTATATCCATAGTTATTAGCCATTAGGAAATCTCCATCTCTCTCAGTAGTTGCAGAACAAGCTCCCATATGTACTACACCTGTTATTTTTTCTGCATTAGCTGGATTAGCAAGCCAATCAAAAAGGTCATCTCTATCTACCCAATCAGCATAATCTCTCTTTCTTAAATTTAACCATTTTTCTTCTGTTCTTAATTTATCTACAACTAGAATATCATTTATTCCCATTTCATTAAGTTTCCAAACAAATGCACTTCCAATCATTCCAGCTGCACCAGTTACTATAATCATAATTTACCTCCTGCATTTCTCTCTTTTATCAATCTAAATTGTGAATATGTAATCCCTGTATCTCCTATATTCACTCCTTCTCTATTAGCTCCATGAAAGTCTGATCCTCCAGTCACTAAAAGTGAGTGTCTTTTTGCCATTTTCTTATATTTTTTTATATCTGATGGGGAAAAAGTTCCATATTGAGCCTCTATTCCATTTAATCCAACTTTTACAAGATTTGAAATCATATTCTCAATTATTCCATCATTATTTACAACTAATTTAGGATGAGCCAATGAAACAAATGCTCCATTCTCACTTAACATCTTAACTGCTCTTTCTGGTGGAAAATTCTCTTTAGGTATATATGCCCTTCCTCTTTTCCCTAGATACTTATCAAAAGCTTCCTCTTTACTTAAAACAACTCCCTTTTCAACGAGATAATTAGCAAAATGTAATCTACTTATTATCTTTCCTGGAGCCATTTTAGCAATCTCTTCCAAATCAGCATCTATTCCACAAGCTTTTAATTTTTCTACTATTTTCAGATTTCTATTATCTCTAGCTTTTTTTAATTCTTCAAGTTCATTCATAAATTTCTTATCTTCAAGATTTAAAAAATATCCCAATATATGAACTTCATAATCTTGTGTATTACATGATATTTCTATTCCTTGAACAAACTCTATTCCTATCTCTTGAGCTTTCTTTTTAGCTTCTTCTATTCCATCAACAGTATCATGATCTGTTATAGCCAAAGCTTTTAATCCTCTTCTTTTAGCTTCTAAAATAACCTCTTCTGGAGTAAAAGTTCCATCTGAAGCAATAGTATGTATATGAAGATCTACTTCCATAATATCTCACTTTCTTTTGGTAAAGAAAGGCGTCTTTAAATTAGACGCCTCCCCAAAAATATTAATCATCCCATTTTTCAAGTTTAGAGAAATATTCTGGATAAGCTAGATATAATGCTTTTGCATTAACATTATTTTTTTCTATAGCTGTCTTATTTTCTCTAGCATTAATTCCAGCAATTTTTATAGTTCTAGCTGATACTTCTCTATTATACCAAGTTTCTGTTGAGTAAAATTCATCTCTTTTAATAAAGCTATTTAAAAGTTTTCTAAGTTTTTTTACATCTTTTTCATTTAAATCAGTTTGTTTTGAGAAAGCAACTATCTCTTCCCATTCTTCTGGAGTTGCAACTACCTCTTTAATGTGGCTTGAAGGAGTATCCATTCTTAAATATGATTCTCTTACCATAGCTTCTACAAGTCCTTTTGGATCTTTTATATTTTCATTTTCAAGGAAGAATTTTCTTGGCATTTTTTTATTGTATTTTTTTACTAAATCAACAAAACGTTCAAATTCATCATCAGTTATATCATTTACATTTTTATCCCCTAATGAAGTTAAGAAATTGAAATCTTTTTCACTCATTTTTCCTGTTTTTCTCAAATAAAGAATAGGATTTTCTTCTCCATACCAATCTTCTATTAGAGCTTCTCCAACTACAACATTAATTATAGTTTTATCCCACTCTTTAGCTGATTGTTTTGTGATGTTATATTTTTGCTCTAAAGAACCTGCTTTCTCTGCTGAACTACATGAGATAAAGAATACTGCTATTAACATACTTAAAATTAACTTTTTCATCTTTTACCCTCCTAGATTTTAATTAAAGTCTTCCACAACAGTTTTTATATTTCTTTCCACTTCCACAAGGGCAAGGATCGTCACCTTTGATCTCTCCATCTGCTCCTGCTTCTACTTCTTCACTATTATCTTGCACTCTTGTTGCCTCTTCTCTTGGTGCCATCTCTTCTTCTGGAGATCTAACAATTACTTTAAATAGGAATGATGTTGTTTGTTCTTTTATTGTTTCAAGCATCTTTTCATATAGTTCTCCTGAAAGTAGTTTATACTCTACGATAGGATCTCTTTGTCCATATGCTCTTAAATAGATTCCTTCTCTCAATCCATCTAGTGATTTTAGATGTTCTCTCCATCTTGAATCTACTACTTCAAATAGAATATATTTTTCTAATCTTCTCATCATATCAGAACCTATTCTATTTTCTTTTTCTTCATACTCTTTTACAATTTCATTATATAGTTTTTCACTATAATTCTCAATACTTGTAGATTTATACTCATTTAAATCATTGATAGTATATCCATATCTTTCATGTAAGAAATCTGCAAGTCCTTGGATATCCCAATCCTCTTTATATTCTCCAACAAATCTTTCAACAACAGCTTTATGAATTGTATCTCTTAACATATGAAGTATTGTTTCTTTTAAGTCATCTTTTAACATAGCTTCATTTCTACTTGCATAAATCGCTGTTCTTTGTTTATTCATTACATCGTCAAACTCAAGAAGATTTTTTCTAATTCCAAAGTTTCTTGATTCAATCTTAGTTTGTGCATTAGCAATAGCCTTATTGATCATTGAGTGAGTAATAGGTTCTCCCTCTGGAAGTCCTAATTTTTCCATTACAGTTTTTACTCTATCTGATCCAAATAATCTCATCAGATCATCTTCTAATGATAGATAGAATTCAGATGCTCCTGGGTCTCCTTGTCTTCCTGCTCTTCCTCTTAATTGGTTATCTATTCTTCTTGATTCATGTCTCTCTGTTCCTAGGATAAATAATCCTCCAAGAGCCATTACTTTTTCTCTTTCAGCCTCACATTGAACCTTATATTTTTCTAATACTTCATTATAGTTTTCAGCATCTCTACTTCCAACTTCTTCAATTGCTAAGAATTCTGGGTTACCTCCAAGCATAATATCTGTTCCTCTACCTGCCATGTTTGTAGCAATAGTAACAGCTCCATATCTTCCTGCTTGAGCTACTATTTCAGCTTCTTTAGCATGGAACTTAGCATTTAGTACATTATGTGGTATCTTTTTAGCTTTTAAAAGTTCTGATAGATCTTCTGAACTTTTAATTGAGATCGTACCAACAAGAACTGGTTGTCCTTTAGCATGTAACTCTTCAATTCTAGCTATAATAGCGTTTATCTTCTCTTTATGAGTTTTATAAACTAAATCTGGATGATCTATTCTTTGTACTGGTTTGTTTGTAGGGATAACTATTACTTCAAGTCCATAAGTATGTACAAACTCAGCAGCTTCTGTTTCAGCAGTTCCTGTCATTCCTGAAAGTTTTTCATACATTCTAAAGTAGTTTTGAAGTGTAATAGATGCAAGAGTTTGGTTTTCTCCAGCAATATTTACTCCCTCTTTAGCTTCAATAGCTTGGTGAAGTCCATCTGAATATCTTCTTCCTTCCATAGCTCTTCCAGTAAACTCATCTATAATTATTACTTGCCCCTCTCTTACAAGGTAATCCTTATCTCTTTTAAATAGCTCTTTAGCTTTTAAAGCTTGGTTTAAGTAGTGAGTTAACTCTACATTTTCAGGAGAGTATAAGTTATCTATTTTTAGAAGTTTTTCAACCTTTGCTACCCCTTTTTCTGTAAGAACTATATTTTTAGCCTTTTCATCAACTTCATAATCTCCCCATTTTTCAGCTGGGATATTCATCTCTTTTTTAGCTTTAATATCTTTTATTCCTTCAGTTTCATAACTTCTACTTAACATAGAAACTATTTGATAGAATATCTTATACCATTTTGTTGTTTCACTTGCAGCACCTGAAATTATCAATGGAGTTCTAGCCTCATCAATTAAAATTGAGTCAACTTCGTCAACTATACAGTAGTTTAACTCTCTTTGAACCTTTTCATCTGCACTTCCAACCATGTTATCTCTTAGATAGTCAAATCCAAACTCAGAGTTTGTTCCATAAGTAATATCACTGTTATATGCAGCTTTTCTAGCCTCTGTATTTAATCCATTTAAGATAACTCCTGAAGTTAATCCTAAGAATTCATATACTCTTCCCATCATATCTCTATCTCTAGCAGCTAGATAGTCGTTAACTGTGATGATGTGAACTCCTTTTCCAGTTAAGGCATTTAAGTAAACTGGACAAGTTGCCACAAGAGTTTTACCTTCCCCTGTCTTCATTTCAGTTATCTTTCCTTCATGAAGAACGATTCCCCCTATAAGTTGTACATCATAGTGTCTAAGTCCAAGAACTCTTTTTGATGCCTCTCTTACAGTTGCAAATGCCTCTGGAAGAATTGCATCAAGTGTCTCACCTTGTGATAATCTTTCTTTAAAATAAGCTGTTTTTTCTCTAAGTTGTTCATCAGTAAGTTTTTGGAAATCTGGTTCAAGTTTATTGATAGCATCAACTATTTTTCTAATTCTCTTTATCTCTCTATCATTTTTAGTCCCAAATATCTTTTTGAAAATTTCTCCTATCATCCTTTGATTCCTCTCTTTAATAATTATTATTCTGACACTTTATCAAGATATATGCTACCATAAATCAGTCAGATAGTCAATCTAAGGTAATTATTTATCTAAATTTTTATTACTTTTTTCCACAGATTTCTAAAAATTCATCTTCTGTTAAAATTTTAACTGTTCCTAATTCTTGAGCTTTTTTCAACTTACTTCCTGCTTTCTCACCTATAATTAGATAATCAAGATTTTTGCTCACTGCTGAAAGATTTTTTCCACCAAGTTTTTCAATCTCCTCTTTTATCTCTTCTCTTTTAAAGTTTTTCAATGTTCCTGTAAACAAGAAAGTTTTCCCTTCAAAAATTCTCTCTTCACTGCTTTGCTCCTCTTTAACCTCTTGAGCAAATTGTAATCCATATCCTCTTAATACCTCAATTAATTGGATATTTTCACTATCTCTAAAGAAATCATAAACAGCCTTTGCTCCCTTATCCCCAACACCATCTATCTCTATAAGCTCCTCTATACTCATATTCATAAGCTTATCTATATTTCCACTTGCATTAGCTAAAAGTTTTCCTGAATATTTCCCTATAAATGGTATTCCTAAAGCATATAGCACCTTTGAATAATCTCTTTTTTTACTCTCTTCTATTGATTCTAAAAGTTTTTCTACACTTCTTTTTCCCATTTTTTCAATCTTAACCAATTCTTCTTCATGAGATTTAAGACTATATATGTCACCTGCATTTTTTATAAAGCCAAGTTCCAACATCTTCTCAACCATCTTGCTACCAAATCCACTTATATTCATAGCATCTCTTGAAACAAAATACTCTATTCTTCCCTTTATTTTTCCAGGGCAATTTGGGTTAGTACATTTTATATCTACCTGCCCTTCCTCTCTAGCCACTGGACTTTGACAAACTGGACATTCTGTTGGCTCAACTATCTGAATTTCACTTCCATCTCTAAACTCTTTTATAGATTTTACAACTTGAGGTATTATCTCTGCTGCTTTTTCGATAAATACCTTATCTCCTATTCTAATATCTTTTCTCTCTATCTCATGGAAGTTGTGTAAGCTTGCTCTCTTTACCTTACTACCTGATAGAAGTACCTCTTCTAACTCTGCAACTGGAGTAACCTTTCCTGTTCTTCCTACTTGCCAAGTTACTCCTAACATTGTTGTTGTAACTTGTTTAGCTGGAAATTTGTATGCTATTGCCCATCTCGGACTTTTAGTAGTATTTCCTAAAATATTCCAAAGCTCTAACTCATCAACTTTAATAACCATTCCATCAGTTTCATAATCAAGATTCTCTTTTTCTTTTTCCCAATAATCTATTCTCTTTTTCAACTTACTAGCTGACTCTAAAACCTCACATACCCCTGTTGTTTTGAATCCTAATTTTTCTAAAAACTTTATACTTTCACTATGAGTTTTAACCCCATATTTTTCTGCATCAACTAAGAAGTAGAAGTAACTATCTAAACCTCTCTCTTTTATTATACTCGAATCTATCTGTCTTAAAGTTCCACTTGCAGCATTTCTAGGGTTAGCAAACACCTCTTCTCCAGCTTCCATTCTTTTTTCATTAAGCTTTAAGAAGTTACTTAAAGGTAGAACAATCTCCCCTCTTACCTCTAAATCTAAAGGTTCTGGTAACTCATGTGGAATAGTTGCAATCTCCATAATATTCTCTGTTACATCTTCCCCTATTGCTCCATCTCCTCTAGTTACTCCCCTTACAAGTTTTCCCTTCTCATATTGTACACTTATAGAAAGTCCATCTAGCTTTAGTTCTAAAGCATATTTCAATTCTTTATCCTCTGGAATAAGTTTTCTAACTCTCTCAATAAAATCTCCTATCTCTCCCTCATTATATGTATTTGAAAGACTTAACATAGGCTTCTTGTGAGTTATTTTTTGAAACTTACTCTCTCTTAAATTTGTAGCTCCTACCTTTTCAGTTGGAGACTCTACACTCTTAAATTGTGGATATTGCTCTTCTAACTCTTTTAACTCCTTTATCAGATTATCATACTCAACATCTGAGATAAGGCTTTCATTATTAGTATAGTAATACTGGTTATACTTTAAAATATTCTCTCTCATCTTCTCAATTTTCTTCTTTATATTATCGAGATTTTCACCAAAATTCAGTGTCATTTTTTCCATTATTTTCTCCCTTATGTATCACATTATTTTTGTATATTATATCATGTTTTAGCAAAAATATTTGTTGAAGTTAAAAAAAAATGCTAAGATATTCTAAAGAAATATATTGAGGAGGATTGTTGGTATGGAACCTATTTTAATTTTTGGGCATAGACACCCAGACACAGATTCAATTTGTTCTTCTATTGCTCTTGCTGAATTAAAAAAAGAGATGGGAGTTACTGCTATTCCCTATCGTCTTGGAGATATAAATAAAGAAACAGAATTTGTTTTAAAACACTTTGGAGTAAAAACTCCTAAACTTTTAAAAACTGTAAGTGCACAAATATCAGATTTAACAAGTGTGGAGAAAACTGTTTTATCCTATGATGAATCTTTAAGATCAGCATTGGATACTATGACTGTTGAAAACTTTTCCAGCCTTCCTGTTGTTGATGAAAAGAAACAATTAAAAGGTATGATTCATATTTCAGATATAGCTAATACATACTTAAATCTTGAACATTCAGATCTTTTTGGAAAATACAAAACAACTTTTGAAAACTTAAAAGATGTACTTGATGGAGTTATTGTAAGTGGAACTTATCCAAGTGGAATTATCACTGGAAACCTTAAAGCTATCTCTGAGCTTGAAGATGTTACTCCAGGGGATATTGTTGTTACTACATCAATGGTTGATGGAATTGACCGTTCTATCAAAGCTGGAGCAAAAGTTATTATAGTTGCTTGTGAAGAGGATGATTTTATTAGCCCAAGAGTAACTTCAGATTGTGCTATTATGAGAGTTCATACAAGTTTATTTAAAACTATTAGTTTGATTAGCCAATCTCTATCTCTATCTTCTATATTGACTAATGCTAAATTCTATTCTTTTAAAAAAGATGATTTTTTGCATGATATAAAAGATATTATGAAAGAGGCTACACAAACAAACTTCCCAGTTACAGAAAAAGATGGAACTGTTTATGGAACTATTAGAACTAAAAACTTAATTAACTTTACTAGAAAACAGGTTATCTTAGTGGATCACAATGAGAGAGCTCACTCTGTTGATGGATTACAAGATGCTAAAATTCTTCAAGTTATAGATCATCATAAATTTGGTAACTTTATAACTGATGAACCTGTTAAAATAAATGCTGAAATAGTAGGTTGTACATCTACTATTGTATATGAGCTTTTCAAAGATGCTAGAATTGTGCCTAGTAAAAAAGCTGCTGGACTTATGATGAGTGCTATTCTTTCTGATACACTTTTATTTAAATCTCCTACTTGCACTCAAAAGGATATTGATACAGTTAAAGAGCTTTCACAAATTTGTGAAATTCCTGACTATGAAGAATATGGAATGAATATGCTTATAGCTGGAACATCTTTAGCTAATAGAACTCCATTCGAAATTTTAACTACTGATATGAAAGAATTTTCAATGAATGGTATTCATATGGCTATTGCTCAAATAAATACAGTTGATGTAGCTGGAGTTTTAAGCAAACAAGTTGATCTTGAAAAAACTATGAAAGAGATAAATAAAAATGCTAATTACTCTATGTTTATCTTAGTAATTACAGATATTATTAAGTCTGGATCTTTTGCTATTGTTGTTGGAGATTTCCCAGAACTTGTAGAGAGAGCTTTCAGTGTAAAACTTGAAAATAATACTGCTTGGTTAGAGGGTGTTGTTTCTAGAAAGAAACAAGTAGTTCCTTTCTTAATGGCTGCTAGTCAAAGTTTAGAATAAATTATTATTATTAAACTAAACTATAATATATCTAACTAAGTTTAGTTATCTAACACAGTAACTACTCAGCTATGTAGTTACAAAAAATTAAAAATCAGCTAAAAATTAGGAGAATTTGCTTAGTGCGGATTC
>UQQO01000077.1 GCA_900543175.1 uncultured Fusobacterium sp. | reverse complement strand
CACCTTTATCAGCTCCTTAAAGAATAAAATTATTTAATTAGGATATTATAACTTTTTGGAGAGGATAAATCAATAAAAGGAGTTGAGAACATTGGGAGAGTTAATATCATGGTTTATATTTTCAGAAACCTTAGCAATAATAACTTTTTTAGCTTTAGCAGTTAAAGCATATCTACAGGATTGCCAGAAAGCTTTATTTTCTTTTTCTTTGATCTTGATACTAAAGATAGTACTGGTTGTTTTGATAGCAACTCAGGATCATCTGTAGAAAAAAGAAAGGCAACTTTTTTATACTCACCATATTGGAGAGTGAAGTCTTTTAATTCATCTATATGTTGCTTTGCAAAATTTTTATCACGCTTTCTTGTAACAATTCTTTCTACTTCTCCAGTACTATAAAAATATTTTTGAGCACTCATTTTTATAGGAGAGAAAGTTTTATTTTTACAGTTTAGGCTGACTGATTTTAAACTAAAAGGAACTTGAGATGTATTAATAATTTCAAACTCAACTGATAAAACGCCTTCTTTAAAAAAGATGATTTTAAGATCATCAATTCTAAAATGGGGGAAAGTTAAATATTTATCTCTAATAGTAAAGAATGCAAGAATGACAGTTAAGATAGAATTTAAAGCTAAGATATATGGATTGTTAAGAAATTTAAGAACAAAATTCATTATTAAACCTCCAAAAAGATTTTACTAAATTATAACTTTTTTGAGATTATAAATCAAGACAAGGAGGCAACAATGGTAACTAATTATAAACAACTACAAGAGTTAATTAAAAAGTATGGTTTAAATGCCAACCTAAATGAAGTGTTAAATAGAGAGAAAGGAGACAGCTATGACACTAAAAGAAAAGATGTTTGAATATTACAGAGAAAATCCAAAGGCTGGTTATAAAGAGATAGAAGAAAATACTGGAATACCTTATGGAGTAGCAAAGACTTACAAGTGTAGAGCTTTACAAAAAGGGGAGTTAAAAGAACTGGAAGATGGGAGTATTGAAGTGATAAAGGCTCCACCTGTGGAAAAGAGTTCCTACAAGAAAGAAGTAATCACAGAGATGGTTGATATCTATATGGAGGACTTCAGATCAGCAAGTCCTACTGAAAGAGTGGATATAGGTAAAAGAATAACAATGCTATTGGAAAAATTGTAAGGAGGCAGCAATGAGAGAATTAATAGATATTATGATAGAGAATTTAGAATACTTTGGATTAAAAGAAGAGGCAGATTTTTTCAGAGAAGAAACTGAAAGAGAATTAGCAGTTAATGAATTTGCAGATAACCAAGCTTTATGGATGCTAATCAAAGGAATAGCAGAGAGATTAGAACAGTATACAGCTTGAAAGGAGGGGACTATGAGAAGAGAAGATTTTAAAAAGATCCTACCTGCCCATTTAAAAACTTGTAGAAAGCTTCTAGCCGTTCAAGGTAAATGCTGGAAAGCAGATGTCGAGTGTAGGGAGTGTCCTTTTAGTCAAGTTAATAATGCGAGAAATAAGGATGGGTGTTGGGGGAGATATTCAACTGTGTTAGCTAGGCATTATGATAGTGAAGATAAAAGCTTAATAGCTAGTTGTAAAGAGTTTTTAAAACTGTTTGGAGGTGAAAAAGAGTGAAGGGAGATATTAAAACTACTCTTGATGTTTTGTGTCAACTCAACTTTGAAAAAATTATGGATATATCAATTTTAAAAGATGAGATTAGAAAATTGACAGAAACATTAGATGAAAAAGAAAAAGAGATTAAAAAATTAGAAGAACTTTTAAAGGTGAGAGATGGAGTTAAAGAAATAATAGCAGATGTCCAAGAAAAAGCTAAAAGAGGAAGACCTGCAAAGGAGGTGCAAAATGGGTAGAGGTAAAAGTGCAGTAAAGAAAAGAGCTAAAAGAATTAGAGAAAAGAATGAGGCAAATCTACAAAAGATTAAAGAACTTGGAGAGATCAGAACTTGGAAAACTAATGTTCTCAACACTAAGAAAGTTCCAAGATATGTGGGGTGATTGTGATGGGATGTCCACAGTTATCTAAAGTAGATAAAAAATACCATGAAGCTTTTGAGTTTTTAAACTCTTTTAAACTTACAAAATGGGATATCAGAGTTCATGTACCTCAATGGGAAATAAATTACATAATCCAAAGAGGAGAAGAGGAAAAAATCCCTAATTTAAAAGAGTTTATAGAGCTTATTAAAACTAGAAAAATATAAGGAGGCAAATATGAAAGCAACAGGAATTTGCGAAAATTATGATTTTCAAAAAGCTACACTTATATCAGTAGAAGATGCAAGTATTATTATAGGGATCAATAAAGAAACTTTAAAAGAAATGCTTGTTAAAGTTCACAAGGGTGGAACTGAAAATAGATGGCTTGGAGAGATATCACTTTGTATTTTAGGAGAAAAAAGAAACACATATTATATCTTTTTAGAAGCATTATTAGATCACTTGAAATTAAAAAAAGTACCTGCTGAAACCCCCATTTCAACAAGTACAAGCATAGAAAAAGCTTCTTAAAGGGATTATAACACACTGGAGGTTATAAGACAATGAAAAAATTTATTAAGAGAAATATAAAAGAGATTTATGTACTTTCAATACTAATCACTATTTTCTCGATGCAATTAGCTTATGAAATCAGAGGGTATTTAACATTTGGTGGAGAGGTTCTTATACCTCTTCTACCAGTAATACTTCACATCTGGAGTAGTGATGATGTATGAGAAAGTTAAAAAGTAAAAAAATAAAAGATAATCTAATAGATCGAGCTAGAGAGTTAAGAGATGAAGCTATAAATGAGTTGGAAAAATTACTAAATAACGAGGAAGCATTTAAAACTTTTCTTTACTTTTATACCAAAGGTCCAGAAGAATGGGGAACAGAAATGTCAAGGCTATTAGTTGAATTAACCCTTTATTCAAGGATAAAAAACAGAAATATAAAATTTCAAAAAGGATGGATTATAAAAAATGAAGCTTTGAAACTTATAGATAGCTTAATATTAAAAGCAAAACCAACTAGAAATCTGGTAATTTTTACAGCACTTTTTGAGATTAATGAACTTTTAAGTAGTTTTACCCAATATGAAAATAGAATGTTGAAAGTTTTAGAGGATACAGAAAAGAAAAATGATTATTCTCAATTTAGAGAAATTTTAAAAAACGTATCTGGTTCAATAGTGATGGAGGATATAGCTAAACATCTAGGATATGAACCTGTATTTACTGGAATAATTCAGAGAAAGTTTTTAGATGTATTAAACTGGTTACCTAGAACTATTGAGAGATTTATTAAATACAACCCTGAGTTTTTTATCCCTAAAAGTTTAGAGGATCTAATGCTTGAAATGTATGACACTATTGGTGAAACTCTCAACCAAAAAGAGTTATTTAGTAGTGAAAACTTAGAACAATGTAGAAATGAATGTGGAATATTCTACCAGCTTGTTATAAGAACTTCTCTTGTTGATAGATCAATAGCAGGACTGGAAGAAAAATGTAAAGAACTGTTTCCATATCAATATAAATCTGACATCAGGCATTTAAGAAATACAATAACAAGACTAAGGACTGTATTAGACATGTTGTACCAAATAATAGAATATGGGGAGATAAAAGAGGTTGGATGATGGATCTAAATAAACTAAAAAATTATACCAGTTTTACAATCAATCTTAAACTTTCTGATGAGCGTAGAAAAGTCTTTGAAGAGGTAGAAGAGTTTAAGGAAGAGTGTATAAATGAAAATAGAGAATTACAAATAGCTGAAGGATTAGATGTAATAACAGTTATGATCAATTATTTATCTATGTTGGGGCTCTCTGAAAAAGAGTTTCAAAACCATTTAGATAAATTAGAAAGATATAAAACAGAAAAATATCAATAGGAGGATTCCATTATGGAAATTAAAGTAAATGTAAATATTGAATTAGGAGATAGAACCTTTAATCTATTCAAAGAATTATTTAATCTAGCAGGAAAAAAGGAAGAAACTCCATTAGGAAAAGCCGTGTCTGAACCAGTGAGTACACCTGTAGAGCCAATACCAGAGGTAAAAGAAGTTGTAGAAGAGAAACCAGTAGCCACTCCAGTACCTACAGCAGTTCCAACAGCTCCTGTTCACACTTACACACTGCAAGAACTCGGTAATGCAGCTAGACCTATATGCGATGCTGGAAGAGGAAAAGAGATTTCGGCATTGTTACAAAAGCAATTTGGAGTTAAATCTTTAGGAGAACTTAGTCCAGATAGATATGGCGAGTTTGCAACAGCTATAAGAGCAATGGGGGCGAATATATAAATGGCACATGCAGTATTAAGTGCATCTGGAGCAAGTAGATGGTTGGCCTGTACTCCTAGTGCAAGACTGGAAGAGCAATTCCCAGATAGTACATCTGAGTATGCTAAAGAGGGAACTCTAGCACATGAGGTTTGTGAGTTAAAGGTGAGAAAGAATCTGATAGAACAGATACCTACAAGGACATACAACACTAAATTAAAAAAACTAAAAGAGAATGAGCTGTGGCAAGATGAGATGGATAAGTTTACAGATGTCTATCTTGAATATATCCAGGAGTTGGTACATTCTTATAGTTGCTCTCCTGCAGTAATGGTTGAGAAAAAAGTGGATTTTAGCCAATATGTACCAGAAGGTTTTGGAACTGCTGACTGTATTGTAATAGCTGAAGGAACTATGCACATAATAGATTTTAAATATGGTAAGGGGGTTGCTGTATCATCAGAAAACAATCCTCAGATGAAACTTTACGCTTTAGGGGCTTACTTGGAATACTCCATGCTATACCCCATAGAAAAAATAAAAATGACTATAGTTCAACCTAGGCTAGAAAATGAAGCATCTGAAAGTGAAATATTTGTGGCAGAACTGATGGATTGGGCTGAAAATGTGGTGAAACCTTTAGCAGAAAAAGCATATAAAGGTGAAGGAACTTATATAGCTGGAAATCACTGTAGATTTTGTAGAGCCAAAGCAACTTGTAGAGAAAGAGCTAGAATGAATTTAGAAGCTTCTAAATTTGAAATGAAGGCAGGGGCACTTTTAAGTGATGAAGAGGTAGGTGAAGCTTTAAAAATGGCTCAAGATTTAGCAAAGTGGGCTGAGGATTTAAAAGAATATGCTTTGACTGAAAGTCTAAAAGGGAAAATTATCCCAGGATGGAAAGCTGTAGAGGGTAGAAGTGTAAGAGCTTTTAAAGATACAGATCTAGCTATAAAAACAATAGTAGATTTTGGAATAGATGAAGCATTGTTATATGAGAGAAAACAACTAACATTGGCCCAAATAGAAAAGTTATTAGGGGCTAAACAGTTTAAGGAATTGGTGGGAGAGTTAGTTGAGAAGGCTCCAGGTAAACCAACTTTAGTATTAGAAACTGATAAAAGAGAAAAAATAGTTAATAGAATAACAGCTGAAGAAGATTTTAATGATAATTATGAGGAGGAAAAATAAAATGGCAGATATTAAAAGAGTAGTAACAGGGAAAGTAAGATTATCACATGTTCATGTATTTAAACCAAATGCAGCAGTTCCAGGAGCAGCAGAAAAGTACAGTGTAGTAGTATTATTACCTAAGTCAGATGTAGCAACTAAAGCAAGAATAGATGCAGCAATAAAAGCAGCAACAGATGAAGGAGTTCAAAAAGTTTGGAATGGAATGAGACCACCAAAGGTATCAACTCCAATACATGATGGTGATGGAACTAGACCTTCAGATGGAATGCCTTATCCAGAAGAGTGTAAAGGTTGTTGGGTATTTACAGCATCAACAGGAGTAGATTATGGAGCCCCAGAAGTAGTGGATAGAAATAGAAACCCTATTATTGACCAATCTGAAGTATATTCAGGAATGTATGGAAGGGTAGCAGTAAGATTTTCAGCTTATGCTTTTAGTGGAAAAAAAGGTATAGGAGCTTATTTAGGAAATATTCAAAAATTAGCTGATGGAGTTCCTTTAGGTGGAAGCAAACCTAGTGCAGCAGATGACTTTGCAGATGATTACGTTGACGATACAGAAATAGATCCAATTACTGGAATGCCAGTACAAAAATAAATTATAGGGCGGTCAAATGATGGCCGCCTAATTTATACGAGGTGATATCAATGAGAATATATTGTTGTGATCGATGTGGGGGAGAAATAATTATATCAGATGATTATATAGTTTGTTCAGAGTGTGGAACTCCTTATGTTGATGTGGAAGGATTATCATTTGTGGAGGAATAAATGAAACATTTAAGTATAGATATTGAAACTTTTAGTAGTGTGGATATTCAAAAAGCAGGACTGTATAAATATGCTCTTTCAAATGATTTTGAGATACTGTTATTTGCTTACTCAATAGATTTTGGAGAGGTAAAAATAATAGATCTAGCTAATGGTGAAGTTATTCCTGAGAATTTAATATCGGCATTAAATGATGAAAGTGTTATAAAACATGCTTACAATGCCCCATTTGAATGGTGGTGTTTAAATCAAGCTGGGTATAAAACAGGAATTGAACAATGGAGAGATACAATGTTTCATGGGCTTTACTGTGGGTATACTGCTGGGTTAGGTGCTACAGGAATGGCTATAGGACTTCCACAGGATAAGAAAAAAGATACTACTGGAAAAGCATTAATTAAACTGTTTTGTGTACCATGTAAACCTACAAAAAGTAATGGTGGGAGAGTTAGAAATTTACCACATCGTGAGCCAGAAAAATGGGAACTATTTAAAGAGTATTGTATTCAAGACGTAGTAGCAGAAACTGAGATATATAAAAGATTGGCAATTTTTCCAGTACCACAAGAGGAACAGGATATGTGGGTTTTAGATCAGAAAATAAATGCCTTTGGTGTAAAAATAGATACTGAACTTGTTGAAGGGGCTTTAATTATAAATGATGTAGTTACAAGAGAGTTAACAGAAGAAGCTATAGTTATAACAGGATTAGATAACCCCAATAGTGCTACTCAACTTGGAAATTGGTTGTCTGAAAAATTAGATGTGGAGATATTGAATCTTCAAAAGGGAACAGTAGCAGAATTGATTAAAACTTTAGAAGATAAAGATGCAATAAGGGCTTTAGAAATCCGTCAGGAACTCGCCAAGACCAGTATAAAGAAGTATGTAGCCATGAGTGAAGCAATATGCCCAGATGGAAGAGTAAGGGGTTTATTACAGTTTTACGGAGCTAATAGAACTGGAAGATGGGCAGGTAGATTGGTACAGGTTCAAAACCTACCTAGGAATTATTTAGAAACTTTAGATTATGCTAGAGGGATAGTAAAAGAACAAAATGCAGAGTTTTTAAAATTAGTTTATGGGAATGTGTCTGATACTTTAAGTCAACTTATAAGAACAGCTTTTATCCCCTCTGAAAATCATAAATTTGTAGTAGCTGACTTTTCTGCTATAGAAGCTAGAGTTATAGCTTGGTTAGCTGGAGAAAGTTGGAGACAAGAGGTATTTGCAACACATGGAAAAATTTATGAAGCATCTGCTAGCCAAATGTTTGGGGTTCCTATAGAGCTTATTAAAAAAGGAAATCCTGAATATGCTTTGAGACAGAAAGGAAAAGTGGCTGAATTAGCATTAGGTTATGGTGGAGGATCTGGAGCTTTAATTGCTATGGGGGCTTTGAATATGGGGTTAACTGAGGAAGAACTTCCAGATGTAGTTAAGAGATGGAGAAATGCAAATAGAAGAATAGTAGATCTATGGTGGGGTATTGAAAATGCAGTAATAACACTTATGGAAACTGGAGAAACCCAAGGTTTTAAAGGATTGATTTTTAGTAGAGAGATGGATCTAGTTTATGGCCAAGATTTTTTAACAATAAAACTACCTTCAAATAGGAAATTATTCTACCCAAAACCACATCTTCAAGAGAACAGATTTGGAAATATGGCATTACACTATTTTGGAGTTAATCAAACTACAAAAAAGTGGGAAGTGCAGGAAACCTATGGAGGAAAACTTGTAGAAAATATTGTACAGGCTATATCCAGAGATTGTTTAGCGGTTACTTTGAAAAGATTAGAAGAGAAGGGATTACAAACTGTTATGCATATTCACGATGAGGCTGTGATCGATGCAGGAATGGATATAGATGTAGAAAAAGTATGTGAGCTAATGGGGCAACCTATAAGCTGGGCTCCAGGATTATTATTAAAGGCTGCTGGATTTGAAAGCAATTACTATATGAAAGATTAGGAGGTGGCCAAATTGAATAACAATAGAGAAATTATTATAAGTTCTGCTGGAAACAGATTTACAGCTATTTGGACAAAACAGAAATTATTTTGGACAGAACTTATAGAAAAATTAAAAACTCCTGTTAGATCTACAGAAACATTAGAGGAGTATTTAAAATATCCTAAAAGTAAGCAGGATAATTTAAAAGATGTAGGTGGATTTATTGGTGGAGAACTTATTGAAAATAATAGAAAAAAAGGGATTGTAAGTCGTGACATTATAGCACTTGATTTAGATAATATAGAACCTGGAAAAACCGAAGAGGTATTAAAAAAAGTTTCTAGCTTAGGTTGTGCTTATGCAGTTTATTCCACTAGAAAACACAGTAATTATAGTCCTAGATTGAGAGTACTTATTCCTGGTAATAGATCTTTATTACCTGATGAGTATGAGCCTGTGGCCAGAAAACTTGCAAGTATGATAGGTATAGTTTTATGTGATCCTACCACTTTCCAAGTTACTAGGTTGATGTATTGGCCAAGCTGCAGCAGAGATAGTCAATATGTTTATGCATATGAAGATAAACCTTTTGCTGATATAGATGGAATTCTTAAAATGTATCAAGATTGGCACAATATATCAGAGTGGCCACAAGTTCCAGGAAGTGAAAAAACTATAACCTTGTTGAGAAAAAAACAGGAAAATCCATTAGAGAAAACAGGAATAATAGGAGCATTTTGTAGGAGTTACTCAATAGTTGAGGCTATAGAAAAATTTATACCTGATGCATATGAGATACATGAAGGAAGTAATAGATTAACTTATAAAGGTGGAAGTACATTTGGTGGGGCCATATTGTATGAGGATGGATTATTTTTATACAGTCACCATGCTACTGATCCGACTAGTATGAAGTTATGTAATGCCTTTGATTTAATAAGGATCCATAAATTTGGAGAACTAGATATAGAAGCTAAAGAGGGAACTCCAGTTAATAAGATGCCAAGTTTTTCTAAAATGACAGAGATGTTATTAAAAGATCAAAAAGTAAAATCTCTAATGAACAGAGAAAAAATGGAAAAAGTGGCTGAAGATTTTGCAGACTCTGATTTAGATTGGATGGAAGAATTAGATGTAGATGGTAATGGAAACTATGCTAAAACTAGGAATAATATACTTTTAATACTCCAAAATGATGAACAATTAAAAGGGAAAATAGCTTACGATGAGTTTGCCAACAGAGGACTTGTGTTAGGCTCATTACCTTGGAATATTGAAGATAAAAAAAGAAACTGGAGTGAGATAGATGATGCCCAATTGAGGTTAAGACTTGAGCATGTATATGGGATAACTGGTGATGGAAAGGTTTCTGATGCCCTGTTAGCTCATGCATACAACAATAGAATAAATGATGTTAAAGAGTATATGGTAAGTCTTAAATGGGATGGGGTTAAAAGATTAGATACCCTATTAATAGACTATTTTGGAGCAGAGGATAATGTTTATACAAGAGCAACTATAAGGAAGATGCTTGTAGCTGCCGTAGCAAGAACTATGTGTGCAGGAGTAAAGTTTGACACCATGTTAATACTTGCTGGACCCCAAGGGATAGGAAAAAGTACATTTTTATGCTTGCTTGGAAAAGAATGGTTTTCAGACAGTCTTCAAAGTTTTGAGGGTAAAGAGGCTAGTGAGATGATACAAGGGACTTTAATAAATGAGATAGGGGAATTAACTGGGTTGTCAAAATCTGAAGTTAATGCAGTAAAGCAATTTTTAAGTAAAAAAGAAGATATCTATAGGGAAGCATATGGAAGAAAAACAGCAAGATTCCCTAGAAGATGTGTATTCTTTGGATCTACTAATGAGGCTGAATTTTTAAAAGATAGAACTGGGAATAGAAGATTTTGGCCAGTAGGACTTTATATTAATAAGCCTAAGAAAAATATATTTGAGGATTTAGCAGGAGAAGTTGATCAGATATGGGCTGAAGCAGTTAAATACTGGGAAGATGGAGAGGAACTATTTTTAACAGGAGAGGCTAAGAGGATTGCAGAGATGGAACAAGATAACTACAGAGAAAGTAATGTAAAAGAGGGATTAATTCAAGAGTATTTATCAACTAAATTACCAAGTAATTGGGATAGTTTAAGTATTTCAGATAGAAGAGCCACTATTGAGTCTTTGATGAAAGATAACAATCTTAAAGATGGAGAGAGTTTTGAAAGAACTAAAATATGTGCCTTAGAAGTTTGGTGTGAATGCTTTAGAGGAGATCCAAAGTATATGCAAAGAAGGGATTCAATAGAGATAAATGGAATACTTGAAACTCTTAAAGGGTGGAAAAGAAGTAAATCATTAGTTAGATTTGGACCTTATGGACCACAGAGGGGATTCATAAAAAAAGATTAAAGTTTGTTACATACTTTGTTACACCCCTTACTGTAACAAACTTTTCTTTGTTACACCTTTGTTACATACTTTGTTACAGGCTAAAACATAGATATAAAGAGTATATATAT
>UQQO01000076.1 GCA_900543175.1 uncultured Fusobacterium sp. | reverse complement strand
AAAGAAATATATTTAAAGATATAGAAATTAAAAAGAGATTAAAAAATAAAATTTTAAATTTAATTAGAATTTCTGATTTTAAATCTAGGTTTAATATATCAGAAAAAAATATTGAAGTTTCAGATCTTCCAGAGTATAATTTAGAACTTTTTGATTTTTTAGAATCTCTATTGAGAAAATATTTTAGAAGTTTTGAAACAGAAGATGTTATTTTATTAACTAGATTTATTCAAAGTGAAATTAATAGAGAACAAAAAAACAATAGAAAAAAAATTATAATAGTAGATAATTCATTAAATCATTTTGCTGGAAAAAAGGTAGGAGATTTTTTAGAAAAAATTTATAATGTTGAAGTAATTCAATATCTTCCAGTTTATAAATTAAAATATTTTTTAGCTCAAGATAGAAAAGTAGATATGATAGTAACTTTAATTAACTTAGAATTTGAAGTTACTGATATCCCAGTTTATGAAATTGAATTAAAAAAGTTTTGGAGAAATTTTAAGTTACTAGAAGAGGAGTAGTTGATATAAAAAAGGCTGAACAGATTAATTATCTGAACAGCCTTTTTACTATCTATTTAACTCCAACAATCTCATACTTCTTTAATAGCTCTAATGGATGGTAAGATTCCTTTGCCTCTCTAAGCCCTAAATCTCCAAAATCATCTTCTCTATTTACAAACTTATAATCTTTAAACTCATTTTGTAAAAACATCATATTTATCATTTGGTAACTTCCAATATACTCATTAAGCCCCTTCTCAATGTGAATTACTACATATTCATCATCTAGTGCCTCTCCCAATGAGTAAGCTATTACCTTCCCATCAACTTTTAACATTCCACCTTTAACTCCAAGTTTGTCAAAGTGATTTAAAATATTGTGGATTCCAATATCTTCATTTCTTAAAACAGGTATAATTTCACAAGATTTATCGTGACACCAATCTCCTTGAAATTCTAAAACCTCTTTTATATTTTCAAAAGTTATTTTTTCATAAGTATAATTATAAGTTTTCATAAAGTTGTTAACTCTATTTTTCTTTTTAGAATATTTTCTTCCCTTTAAATAAGCTAAACTTTCTAAAGAGTAAACATAGTCAAAGCTATCCCTTCTCTCTTCTAAAATAAAACTATCTTCAAGATAATTTTTCCATTTTTCAGGTACAAGAATAATTTGAACTTTTTCATTTAAAAGATTTTTTATTATCTCTTTAGCATTATCTAAATATTCTAATGATCTAGGTACAGGCATAAAGTAATAATATTTACCCTCATATAATCCTCTTACAATTAAAACATTATTCTCTATAGCATAAGTTGCCTTCTCCCCTTGACTCCAAAGATAAAGATTTGTAAAGTTATAATCACAAGTTATAAACTTCCCTTTGGTGAATTCATCAATAATCTCTTTATCGTCAATGGTTAAATTTTTCCATTCCATTTTAATATCTCCTTAGTAAATATATAATTTGTTCCTCAATATATAATACTAAAAAAAATATACTTTTACTAGCACTTTTTTATTTTGCTAGTTGATAGATAGCCTCAACATAGATTCTAGCAATAGTATCAATCTTATCTATTTCTAAACACTCATTTTTTTGGTGCATATTATCTACTTGAGATGAAAGAAGAGCTCCAAAAGCAACTCCATTTGTTACCTCTCTAGCATAAGTTCCTCCACCAATAGCAACTGGCTCAGCTTCAACATCTCCAGTAATATCTTTATAGATATTCATCAATGTAGAAACTAGGAAGCTATCCTTAGCAACATATAGAGGAGCTGTATTTCCAGCAACAACTAAGTTTACTTTTCCTTCTACTTTTGTTTTTAAAGTATCAATAACTTTATCATTAGGTACATGAACTGGACATCTCATATCTACACAAATTTCCATAGCTCCATCAGCAATATTCATCTTTCCAATATTTAAAGTAAGTTTACCAGTTTCATGATCTTCAAAGTTTACACCAAAAGATGTTCCATCATTTTCCATTTTTACATACTCTTTAAAGAAATCTACTATATTTTTTAGATCTTCATTTAATATTTCAGCAGTTCCTAAAAATGCAAATAGAGCACTAACAGCATTGTATCCTTTGTGAGGTCTTGCAGCATGAGAAGATTTTCCTTCAGATGCAACATAATATTTTCCATCTTTTAATTCAACAGAGATTTTAAACTCTTTTCCTTCGTTGTAAGCTTCTACTTTAGATAATAGATCTCCAGTAAACTCTTGAGGAATAACAGCTTTTGCTCCATCAGGAACAGAGTTAAAAGCATTTCCACCAGCAAATGAGAATCCTTCTAGATTTTTATACTCTTGAGTGAATTTAACACGGATAATTCCCTTTTCTGCAAATGTTACTGGAAAGCTAGAATCTGGAGTAAATGCCATAGTTGGTTGAGGCATTTTTAAAGTATTGAAGTAATGTTCCATACATAAGCTTCCAGTTTCTTCATTAGCTCCAATTATCATTCTTACTTTTCTATTTAATTTTACTCCTGAATCCATGATAGCTTTCATAGCATATAAGCAGATCATAGATGGTCCTTTATCGTCAAGAGTTCCTCTTCCAAATATTTTTCCATCAGCTATAGTTCCACTATATGGAGGATATATCCATCCATCTCCTTCAGGCACCACGTCTACGTGTCCAAGGATACCTACAACCTCTTCTCCCTCTCCAAACTCAATAGTTCCAGCATAGTTATCAAAATTTTCAACTTTAAATCCTAATTTAGCTCCTAAATCTAAGAAATATTGTAGTGCTGCAGCTGGTCCATCTCCAAAAGGTTTTCCCTCTTTAGCTGGCTCTTGTACACTTTTTATTTGTACAGCTCCTTGTATTCCTTTTACAATCTCATCTTTGTAAGTTAAAACTTTTTCTTGTAAATTTATCATCATTACCCCCCCTGTTAAATTAAAACTGTTCTCCAGTTTCCATCTGTATCTTTCTATATTTTTTATAAAAAAATCTTAAATATTCATATTCAAAAGGTGAACCACTACTATAATATCTAAAACTTGTATTTTTTCTCTTATCTATCCCTTGTAGAGCAACTACTCCAGGTTTATCTATATCTACAATATCAGCAGCTTCATAAGGATCCAATGCTCCTAAAGCGTATGTATTTATTCCACTACCTACTGCATCTCTTAAATTACTAGGTCCTAAAAATGGTAAAATAAGGTATGGTCCATCTCCTACACCATAGTGAGCAAGAGTAAGTCCAAAATCTTCATAAGGTTTAGGCATTCCCAATTTTGATGCTACATCAAATAAACCAAACAACCCTAAAGTAGCATTTATAGAGAATCTTCCCCATGCTTTCATAGCTTTTTTAGGCTTTGCCTGTAAGATAGAGTTTCCTGTTGTAGTAAGATTTACACTATTTGCAAAAAAGTTTTTTACTCCTTTTTGAACAAAAGTTGGAGTTATTAAATTATAGGCATCTACAACAGGTAAAAAAACATATTTATCAAAAGTATAGTTAAAATAGTATATTCTTCTATTTAAAGGCTCCCATGGGTCATATACTCCAAAATATTGAGCAATTTCACTTTTAGTTTTTAGATTTTCACTACTATTTTTATTTTCATCTCCAAAAGCAGTTGCACAAAGTAAAGTGAAGATTAAAAGAGTCAGTATTTTTTTTCTAATTTTCATATTTAAATACCCCCTCTTTTAAGAATTTTAACATTACATCTACATTTTCAGAGTAGAACATATTTCCACAATGTCCCCCATATGGATAGATTATAAGTCTATCTTTGAAAGTATTTTCCAAGAATTTGAAATCATTTTCATTTAAGATAAGCTCATCTCTATTTGTTACAGCTACTATCTTATCAGTTGTTTTCAGATAGTTCTCTATCTGTTTAAGAGTTGTAGTTGTAAGCAGCTGATTTAATGTGATATTTCCACCAAATTTCTTTTTATAATATGGATAGGCAAGTCTATTCATATAATCTTCAAAATCAGCAAAGTCTATCTTTTCAAAATATGGAAACATATTTGTAAATTTACCAACTGGCTCTGTTACATATACTCCCATATTATTTAAAAGATCTGTTACATAATTTAAATCTATTGATGTCAATCTAAAAGCAAGCCCTATTAGTTGGCTCATATCCTTATTAGAAAGAACATCATTTTCAAATAATTTATAGATAGTTTCCTCTGTTATCTCTGTATATCCACCTTTTAAAGTTGAAGATACTTTATTAAGAACACTATCTATTAACATTCCTATTTTTTTAGGATCATCATCTGTATATTTATTTAACTCTTTATCAAGTTTCATAGCTGAAGAATATATATCCACAGCTGGATTTACCATAAAAACTCTTTTAAAGTTAAATGCCTTTTCTATTTCATCTAAATATGAAACAACAGCAGAAGATGTTCCTCCAAGGCTATAACCTACTACATAGAAATCAGATACTTCAATATCATCCTTTACAATATTGTAAGTTTCCTTCATCACTTTATAGATATCCTTTCCATCTTCTATAATCATTCCTGGCATCTTATTTGTAGAAGCATTAACAATAAAGTTAGAGTGCATAGGTGAAGTTATAGAGATTACATGGAATCCTGCATCATAAAAAATTCTTTGAAACAATACCATTCTTGTAGCATGATAATCTGACCCTGTACCAGCTAAAAGAAAAATAAGTGGAGCTTTCTCCTTTTGGTGAACTAAAGAAAACTCAAATTTGCCATTATACCATAAATTTTCAGGTGGCTCCTTGCTATTAGGTAGTTTTACTTTATACACCTTTGTGGGGACAGCTTCACTTACTCCATCTGTCATAAGAGTAGAACTTCCTAATATAGTTGCCATATATGGATTTTTAAATGGATATTTGTACTCTCCAAATAGGTTGGAAAATACAAGTATTAATAGTGCTCCTATTATCTTTTTCATTTTTTCCTCCAAACAACATATAATAGTTATTCTACTTCAATTGTTAAAATTTTTCAATAGTTTAGTAGATTTCATATCCAGCTTCTTTGATTTTTACAATAACATTATTTCTATGCTCAATGTCACTGCACTCAATTACAAGGGTAATCTCTTGCATATTGATTCCTAAATCTATATTATACATGCTTTGAGTTATAAATAAAATGTTAGCTCTATTTTTTGTAATAAGTTTTAGAAGTTTTTCTGTTTCACCAAATCTATCGTGAACCTTAACTTTAAATTCAAATCTTCTTCCCTCATTGATAAGAGCTCTGTTTAAAACTCTCTCAATAAGGTTTACATCTATATTACCACCAGAAACAACAGCACAAACTTTTTTTCCTACACATTTAACTTTTCCAGCAAGAATAGCAGCTAGAGGAGTAGCTCCTGCACCTTCAGCAACAACTTTACTTTTCTCCATAAGGAATAGTATAGCTCTAGCAATCTCATCTTCACTTACTGTAATAACTTCATCTACATATTTTCTTACAAGTTCAAGAGTTTTACAACCAACTTTTTTAACAGCAATACCATCAGCTATTGTAGGTTGTGCACAAACTTCACAACACTCTCCACGTTTTAAAGCCTCTGTCATTGAAGCTGCATTTTCAGATTCAACACCAATTACTTTTATCTTAGGATTTATTGATTTAACAGCAGTTGCTATTCCAGCAAGGATTCCTCCACCACCGATAGGAACTAAAACTGCATCAATATCTGCTGCATCTTCTAATATTTCAAGTCCTATTGTTCCCTGTCCAGCTATTACATACTCATCATCAAATGGATGTAAAAATACTGCTCCAGTAGCTTTTTGAATTTCACAAGCTTTAGCAAAAGCATCATCATAAACAGTACCACAAAGTACAACCTCTGCTCCATATCCTCTTGTAGCTGCTATCTTAGCTATTGGTGCTGTTTCAGGCATAACTATTGTAGATTTTATACCTTGAGCAGTAGCTCCTAAAGCTATCCCTTGAGCATGGTTTCCAGCTGATGAAGCTATAACTCCTTTGGCTTTCTCCTCTTCTGTTAAATTGGCTATTCTATTTAATGCTCCTCTTAATTTGAAAGAACCTGTTTTTTGTAGATTTTCAAGTTTAAATAAAACTTTTCCTCCAGTCATTTTTTCTAGTGTAGGACATTCAATTAAAGGTGTTCTTTTAATTGAATTTTCAATCGTGGTTTTTGCTTTTTTTATAGTTTCTAGTGTAACTGCCATTTTGATTCCCCCTTAGTAATGTAAAATATTCACACAAGTTATCTATCTTCATTATAAAACTTTTCTTACTTATTTTCAACATTTTTATTATTTTTCTATCAAAAGTAATAAAAAAAGAGCAATTTATTTTTAAATTATATTTTATATTCTATAAACTCAGTAATAACTTCATACTCATTTTCTTTTCCCAATCTCTCTAAAAGATTTTCTATAATGGTTTTATAATTAGCAAGTTGCTCTTCATTGATTTCTCCAGTTTTATAGTCAACTATATAAACACAACCCTTTTCCCCTTCTTTTGCCTCTTTTATCATCAATCTATCTATTCTAAAAGTTTCATCCTCTGTATAGATCTCATATTCAGGATAGATTTTATCCCAATCTTTAGAAAAGATCTCCTTTTTCTTATTTAAAATATACTCAATATTTTTTTCAGATAGAATTTCACCTATCCCTTTTTCTCCTAAGTTTGATGCAAACTTAGCAAAAGTCAATTTTTTAGCTCTTTCAATCTCCTCATTAGTTGCATAGATCAGATTCTCAAGGAAGTAGTGGACAACTGTCCCCTTTAATCTTTTAACCTCATTTTGAAGTGAGTGAGAATATATTTTCTCTCTATCTTTAAATATGCTCTCTTCTCCCTTTGGATATGATGCCTCAGGGGTAGAAAGGTTAAGTTCAAAGGTTTCCCTCTTATCATTTTTATCTTTAGATTGAACCTCAGTAAAAATTATCTCTCTATCTCTAAACTCTTTTTCACAATTAATCATATCTAAATTGTAGCCATCTTTGTTTTTACTTTCATCATATTTTTCAAGAGCTATATAGATATTATTTTTAGGTCTTGTCAGAGCAACATAGAGATTATTTATCTCCTCATGCTCCTCTTTTATTCTGTTCTCCTCTAAATATCCAAACTCACTTGATAAAATTTTTAAAATATAGTTAAATTTGGTATTTGTTAATAGAAACTCTTTTGCCTCTTCATATTTGTTATCCATTGTAAAATAAAAAATTACTTTAGGTATATTGTTTTGACTTGTTTTAGGATTATAGTAATAGAAAAGTGTATCAAACTCAAGTCCTTTAGATTTATGGATAGTCATCAGATTTACACTATTTTCATCTTTCAATACTATTTTCTTAAACTTTGAACTACTTTTTTGATCTTCAAACTCACTTAAAAACTCATCAAAATATCTATAACTTTTAATAATCTTATAGAAAGAGTACAGATTTGAAATATCTCCCTTACTAGAAAATCTCTCTGTAACTCCCAATTTTTGAAGAATATCATAAGTCAAAAAATATGTCTCTCCATCATTAGCATTATATTTATCTTTAAGTTCTTTGACTATCTCCAAAACTTCTCTCTCTTCATCATTTAAATTTATCTCTGAAGAGTAATCTAACAACCAATTTTCTATATCTTCTCTCTCTTTAACTAGATGTTTTAAAGAATCAGCAGAGATATTCACAAGATCACAACGTAAAAAATTAAGTAGAGATAGGTAATCATTTTTCACTAGATATTTTATCAAATAATATATCCCTTTGATTCCTCTACTTTCAATTACATTGACATTTGAATCAACAACAAATGGGATATTTGCCTCAGTTAATTTCTTTTCTATCAAATCTAACTCTTTATTTTGTCTAGCTAAAATTCCTATTCCCTCATAAACTCCATTGAAGTCAAGTTGAATTTTTTCTATTATCTTATCAATAACACTTATATTTTCTTTTTCTTCCTTATCTTCTAAATCTTCTAATAAATCCTTAGTCAAAATTTCAATATGTCCTTTTTGGTTTTGATTTTTAGGATTTACCTCTAGAAATTCCCACTTTTTACTACTCTCTTCACTTTTTTCAGATAGAGTTTTAAAAAATTTATTATAGAACATAACTACATTCTCTTCACTTCTATAACAAGTATTTAGATTTTCAACTTCTCCATCTATTATCTTTTCAAGATTTTCAAAAAGGTTTTTCTCTCCACCTCTCCAACCATAGATACTCTGTTTTTCATCTCCTACACATATTACATTTTCGCTTTTATCTATAATATCCTTTAAAATTTTCCATTGTAATATACTTGTATCTTGGAACTCATCTATAAATATAGTTTTTATCTTTCCATCAATAATATCAAAAAAATCATCAGTAACTCCATTTTCATCAACAAAATTTAGATTTTTATCTCTAATATATTTAAATGTGTAGTTACTTATATCTGAAAATGTAAATCTTTGCTCTTTGAATTTTATCTCATCATAAATTTCATAGATTCTATTAATAACTTGAAGGAGTTTCTCTTCATATGGGATAATTTTTTCATTAAACAGAGTTTTAGCAAGATTTAATCTTAACTCCTCTTGTAGATAATTAAGATCATCTACTCTTTTATTTTTTTTAGTTATCTTTCTTCCATCCCAAATATTTCCTTCTAATAACTCTTTAAACTTATCTAATAAAAACTTTTCTTTTTTCAACTCACTTTCTAATAGAAAATAAGGTTTCGTTTTTTTAGCAACAAAAGCCTCTGTTGGCTCTTTTTTTTCAATTGCCACAGAACCAACTATTTCTAAAAGATTCTCCATAATATTAAAGTTGCTTTTTACTTGAAAAGGCTTTCTTTTTATATTTAATTTATCACCTAAAACTATTATTTTCCATCTATGGCTTAAAAGTTTATCTATTAAATCAATATAATTATCTATATCTCTTTCTGTATTATCTTTTAAAAACTCTTTAAACTTTGCAAAATCCTCTTTAATAGTAAAAAGTTTATCCAATATTTTAAAAATAGTTTTTTTATTTTCTTCCTCATCAATAATCTCATAAGAGTATATTTTTAAATATGGAGCAATAGCCTTTTTAAAAATTAGATTAGTAAAGGCATCTATTGTGTATATTCTAAGTTTATCTCTATTTTGAACAACCTCTTCATATATCTTTTCAATCTTACTTTGATTAAAATCTATCTCTGGATAAAGTTTTAAAATATTTTCCCTTAACTCCTTTTCCTCTTCTCCATTCTCCTTTAATTGTTTTAAAAATTTCAGTATTCTATCCTTTATCTCAGCAGTTGCTTTTTTAGTAAAAGTCATTACCAAAATATCTTTAAAATCATTTCCACAACAAAGAGAGGCTACATATTCAAGGGATAATCTATATGTTTTTCCTGTTCCTGCACTTGCTTTTAATATCAATCTATTTTTCATAAATCCCTCTTCTTTCCACAAATATCAATATACTCACAACTATGTCCATTATTTTCACAAATATTCTTTTTCTCATTTCTAATATAGAATGGATTATCTAAAAACTCTAGAATATTCTCTTTTAATCCCTCTTTAGTTAATTCTACTTTATCAGGAGCTTTCATATCACCTTTTATAACATTAAAAATAGTTTTCTCAGCCTTAGTTTCATCACCAAAAAGGATAATAGAGTAGTAATCTAACTGAGCCTCTTGAGCTCCACCAGTTTTATAATCTATAATCTCATTTCCCATATCACTTTCAATTACTAAATCTGCCTTTCCTCTCAAATAAACATCAATTTTATCTTGAATAAAAGGTGTATTTTTTCCTGCATTCTTCTCCCCTTGGAATCTTCTTATATTGATATTTCTATATTTCGATGCTAGTTTTTTAAAGAAGATCTCAATATTTTCACTTAATAGTGGAATAAGAATCTCTTGAAGATAGATATCCATCTGTACTAGAATTTTAGATCTATTGTTTTTTATCTCTCTATTTATAGCCTCAACTATTACCTCTCTATCTATTTCATAGATTCCCTTAGATAGAACATCCTTCCAAATATCTCTAACTATATTTTCTAAAATCTTATGTACCATTGTTCCTAAAAATTGTTTATTCAAATAGTCAACCTCTGAATCTTTTTCTGGAATCAGTTGAGCCAACTTTTGAAAATAAAATTTCAGTGGACATTTTACAAGATTATCATAGTCATAAGCTCCTATATTTAATCTATTATCTTTAAAATCACTTTCCTCTTTAGAAAACTCACCTTTTTTAAACTCTAAGTTTCCTATAACACTGCTTGGAATAGATTTTTTTAATATCTCAATACTTTTGTTAAGCTCAATAGGAGCACTGTTGATTTTTAGATCATATTTTATACATAGCTCATCTATAAATGGAGATATATCAATTCCCTTATCCTCATTCTTTTTAGTGAAGATAACACTATTTCTATTTGTAAATATCATTTGGAAAAATCTATACTTCTTAATCTCTCTCTTTTCCTCTTTAGTTGTAAGGTTTAGTTCTTTTCTCTGCTTTTCAGTAAAAATAAGATTATCCTTGATATTTCCAGGCATCAAATCACTTGTAATATCTATAAAAAAGTTTGTTTTACTAAATCTTCCTTGATCTCTAAATAGGTGTTTTGTTTCATTGGCATAGAGAGCAGACTCAATATTCTTTATAATAACTCTTTCAGAATCTACTTTCTCATTTGAAGTTACTGCAATATCTTTCATATATTGAATAG
>UQQO01000075.1 GCA_900543175.1 uncultured Fusobacterium sp. | reverse complement strand
AATAAACCTTTTCCTATCTTTTTATTTTTTATCTTAATAAAGAAGTTTAAACTCAATAAAATCATTCCAGTAAAAAGTGGTAGCATATAGATATCCAACTTCCCACTAGCTAGAGAAAATAGAACAAGAGGAACTATACTCCAAATAACTCCTATCTTCTCTAAGTAGTTCCAACTTCTATAATTTTTTATATCCTTCAAATAGTGAAAAACACCACAATACCAAAATAGAGAGTATGGAAATATTAAAAAGTTCAATCTCACAAAATAATAGTAAAAAGGTCTTATATGAGTTTTAGCCTTTACAATTCTTCCAACTGTTTCTTGTTTAAACATTAAAGCTAAATACTCTTTTCCCTCTGGTTGCAAATAGATAAGTGAAAACCAAGCTAAAGCACAAAATAGAATAAGTCCTAACCCTGTTAGGAAATTTATCTTCTTTAAATAAGAGAGATTTTTCTCTAAAATCAAGAATATTAAAATAATTGAAAGGGGAACCATTCCTCCTGCTATCCCCTTGGTAAAAATTCCTAAGAAGATTGATATGTATATAATCCCTCCATTAAACCAACTGTTTTTTATTAAATTGAAGTATATACTAAAAAAATAGTATAAACTAATAGTTATAAATAGATTCATCAACATATCCATTCTTAAAAAGACAGCTATTCCCATAAAAAATGGAGTTGTTGCTAATGAAATGGCAACTAAAAAACCAAACTTTTCACTTTTTAATTTGGCAAAAAGATGGTATATTAAAATAACTATTATAAAAGAGGGGATAACACTTCCAAAGAAGATAGATAAAAAATTAAAACTTTCAAAGTTTTCTTTAAAAAATCTAATTAACCAAAAATATAGTGGTGGTTTATCTGGGTAGAGTTCTGAAAAATATTTCAAGATAAAAAACTCTCTGCTTTTAATTAGATTATCTGTTATTGCATAGTATTTTATCTCATTTCTTATATCTGGAAACCTTGTTATAGCTATTGGGATATAAATTATTAAATAGATAAATAAAATTTTAAAAATATTTTTATATGAGATTTTTTGCATAGTTGCCTCCTTTTAAATATTTTTTATTTTCTCATATAAAAATTAAGATTTAGTTAAAAAATTATAGTTTTGGTAATGTAAGTGTAACTATTGTTCCTACATTTAATTCACTCTCTATATTTATATCAATATTTAAAGTATCAGTAATTTTTCTTACTATTGAAAGCCCAAGTCCATGGCTGTTGATTTCTCTACTTCTAGCCTTATCAACTCTAAAGAACTTATCATAAATATGTTCTAGATTTTCCTTACTGATTCCCTCTCCCTTATCTTTTATCTCAATAACTATATTTTGTCCCTTAATAATCTTAATATCTATATCATTTTTTCTTCCATATTTTATACTATTTTCGATAAGGTTTACTAAAAGTTGTTTAATAAGATTGTAGTCTGAGATAATAGACACCTCTTCTCCAAAAAGATTAATTTTTTCATATGGATATACTATTTTTAGATCATTTATAACATTTTCAATGAGGGCTTTTAGATCAAACTCTCTATGCTCAATATCACTTATATTATCTTTAGCTAAAAACAGAAGTTTAGAAACTAAAGTTGACATATTTTTAGTTTCCTCCTCTATTGAATCAATAGCCTCTTGAGTAATCTCTTGGTTTTCATGTCCCCATCTCTTTATAAGATTGATATAACCATTGATTATAAAAATAGGTGTTTTCAACTCATGGGAAGCATTATTAACAAAATCTATCTGTGCATCAGTTTGAGCCTTTAATCTTTTTAACATATTTTCATAAGCTGTAATAATATTCGAAAACTCTATAAATTGATTAGATGTTTTTATCTCATTATTTAAAGTATTTAAATTTAGATTATTGGTGATATCCTGCAAAGTCTTTAGAGGGTTCATAAATTTTTGATAAAATGCTTTTGATATATAGATAGTAATTAAAAGAGTAAAAACAGCTAAAATTGCTACTATTCGAAGTATTCCTTGGAGCATATGCCTATCCTCTTTCATATTTTTTACTAAGATCAAATCAAAACTAATATCATCATTGACTTTTATCTCTCTATAAATAAACTGATATCTATAAAAACCTAGCTTTTGAACCTCTTCTGATTTAAAACCCTTTTCTATTTTCTCTATTGCATCTTTTGGGTACTCCTCCCCATAAATTTTATTATTATAAATAAAAAGAGCTGAAAGACCATCTATCTTAGGACACTCATCTAAAGCCCCTTGAAAAAGCTCTTCTACACTTTTTCCAATTTTTAATTTATGATCAAACTCTCCAAGCTCATATTTCATAAAACCATTTGTGGTTTTAAGATCTGCATAGGTTACATTATTTACATAGTAAGCAAAAAATAATATTATTCCAAAATAGGATAATAGAAATAAAAATATTAAAATTATATAACTTTTTCTTAACTCCTTTGATATTTTTTTCATATTTTAACCTCTACTTTTTAAAGTGTATCCAAATCCTCTAACTGTTTGAATATATTTTTCCTCTTCATTCTCTATTTTTTTTCTAAGAGCATTTATATACACATCAACAATCTTTTCATCTCCTAAAAAATCATATCCCCAAACCTCTTCAAGAATCTTCTCCCTTGAAATAACGATCTCTTTATTTAGCATAAGAAGATGTAAAAGATTAAACTCTTTTTTAGTAAGAGAGATTTCCTTCTCATCTCTATATAAAGTTTTTGTTTCTAAATCTAGTTTCAAAGATTGGTATATTAAAAATCTATTATCTGAAAAGTCCTTTTTATTTCTTAAAGCTACCCTTATTCTAGCTAAAAGTTCCTCTATTGCAAAGGGTTTTGTCAGGTAATCATCAGCTCCCATATCTAAAAGCTCAACCTTATTCAAAGTTTGATCTTTAGCTGTAAGAATAATAATTGGAATCTCTGAAAACTTTCTAACTTTTTTGCACACCTCTTCTCCTGAAAGTTTAGGCAACATAAGATCAAGAAGTACAATATCATAGTGATTATTTTTTACTTTATTCAATCCCTCTTCTCCATCTTCAGCTGTTGCAACTGAATACCCCTCATGTTCAAGCTCTAGTTGTAAAAATCTTCTTATCTTTTTTTCATCTTCTATAATGAGAATAGTTTTCATAACTCCTCCTTAATTGATTTTTTTTAATTATACACCTTCAATGTTAAATTTAAGTTAAAATTTATTTATTTTAATTTTCTTAACCATTTTTTAATATTTCTATTTTAACATAGCCTTGTTAACAAAAATAGAATATGATTTGGAGGATAAACAATGGAAAGGATATCAGTAATAGCACCTATTTTTAATGAAAAGGAAAATATAGTTAGATTGATCACTAAGATTGAAGAGACATTAAAGAAGAGATTTCTATCATATGAGATTATCTTAATTGATGATGGAAGTACAGATGGAAGTGGAGAGTTATTAGATGAAGAGGCTAATAAAAATGGACATATAAAAGTTGCTCACTTTACAAAAAACAATGGGCAAACAGCTGCTTTAGATGCTGGGTTTAAAATTGCTACTGGAGATCTTATAGTTACCATGGATGCTGATTTACAAACAAACCCTGAAGATATCTATACTTTGCTACCATATATAGAAAAATATGATATGGTAAATGGAATGAGAGAAAGTAGAGAGGATGGACTTAAAAGAAAAATCTCTTCTTTAGTTGGAAATAGAGTTAGAAATTTTGTTACAGGAGATAATATAAAGGATACTGGTTGTCCTCTTAAACTATTTAAAAAAGAGGTTGTAAAAAGTTTCTATCTTTTTGAGGGAATGCATAGATTTTTGCCAACATTGGCTAAGATAAATGGTTTCTCTGTTATAGAAATACCTGTTAGACACTATGATAGAGAATTTGGAACTTCTAAATATGGAATTTTTAATCGTCTATTTAAGGGATTAAAAGATGCTTTTGCTGTTAGATGGATGGAACAAAGAAAATTAAACTACAAGATTAAAGATTAGGTGATAGCTATGTTTAATTTAGATTTTATGATGTTGATAGGTTTGCTAGGACAAGGACTTTTCTCAATGAGATTTATTGTTCAATGGATAGCAAGTGAAAAAGCTGGCAAAAGTGTAGTTCCTTTCTCATTTTGGTTATTTAGCTTAGGGGGAAGTATATTTTTACTAATATATGCTATTTATAGAAAAGATCCTGTTTTTATATTGGGACAAGCACCTAATCTTTTAATATACTCAAGAAATATATGGTTGATTAAGAAAAAATAATTCTGGGAGAGATAGTATGAATAGAGAGGACTTCAAATATTTAAAAATAATTATTCCAATATCAATAATTGCTTTTTTCTCAATTCTTTGGATAAGACCTGTTGATCTTATGGAGGCAAGAAATTTTATTACAGCAAGAGAGATGATAGAGAATAAAAACTATATTATTCCAACACTTAATGGAGCTTTACGTTTTGAGAAACCTCCATTGCCTACTTGGCTTACAGTTTTAACTATGAATTTAACACAAAATTATACAGATGAATATATTTTACGTATTCCCTCTGCATTAGCTGGAGTTATTTTTATTCTTCTACTTTATTATTTTGTAAAATTATTAACAAAAAATAGTTTTATAAGTTTTATAACCTCTTTTGTTGGTTGTACAACTTTTATGATAATAAAATTGAGTGGAGAAAATACTTGGGATATATATTCATATGTGGCTATCTTTGGAGCTATTACCTTTTTATTAAAAGGATTTGATTCTAATAGATATTTTGATTTTGTAATTAGTGGTATTTTTCTTGCAGCCTCTATTTTGAGTAAAGGTCCTGTTGCAATTTATGGGTTATTTCTACCTTTTCTACTTTCACATATTTTTATCTTTGGTTTAGAAAAATACAGAAAAAACTTTAAGAAAATCTTATTGATGTTCTTAGTTGGAGGAATTTTAGCTGGTATTTGGCCTCTTTTAATGTATTTAAAATATTCAGATATTTTTACAAGTGTTCTATTAAAAGAGAAAAACACTTGGACAACAAGACATACAGAATCAATATTTTACTATCTTGATTACTTTGTCTATATGGGAGTTTGGATTTTTTTCTCTCTATTTGCTCTAATAAAAACATATAAAAATAGTGAGAACAAAGATTATTCTAAATTTATATTTTGGTGGAATATTTTTACAATTATTCTTCTTTCGTTGGTAAAGATGAAAAAGAAAAGATATGGAATACCAATATATATAACTTCTGTTCTTGAAGTTGGAATAGTTTGTGATTATTTTTATAACAAAGCATGGGAAAATCTAAGAAAGTATGAGAGATATTTAATCTATATTCAAAAATGTTTTTTAATAGCTCTTGCTATCTCTATTCCTATTTCTCTATTTTTTAAAGGGTATAGTAAAAATCTTATTAGTAGAAACTATATGATCTCAATATCTCTACTATTTTTATCATTTGCTCTAATACTATTTAAAGTTTCAAAAGAAAGATTAAATAAAATAGTTATTTTAGGAAGTGGAGTTTTAATGTTAATAGTAAATTTAACAGTTAATAGTTTTTTTGATAAAGAATCTAGTAATAATGTTTTTAGATCGACTTTAAATAATAAATATTCAAATATAGAAGTTATTCAAAAAGATCCACCTAAATATAGTATTTATAGTGATAATTATGAGATAGAAGATGTTTGGAGAGTTGGAAAAAAGATAAATGATTATAACTTAAATGAAAAATTACCTAATAAAATAGTTTTCTTTAATGATGTTCCAGAGGAGTTGTTAGAAAATTATAGAGTATTAAAAGAAGAAATATATGTAAAAGATGATGGAAAATTTGCTAAATTAACATATTTAGAAAAAATGGAGGCTTAAATAATGAAAAACTTTTTAATTACAGGAGGAGCAGGGTTTATCGGTTCAACTGTAGCAGAGAGACTTTTAAATAGAGGAGATAGAGTTGTTGTTGTAGATAACTTTAATGATTTTTATGATTACAATAGAAAGATTAGAAATATTTTAGAGATTACAAATAACTTTAATAAAATTGATGAGTTTGAAAATCTTTTAAAAAATGAAAAAATTAATAAATTAATAAAGATAGTTAATTCAGATAATTTTACTCTTATATATGGGGATATTAGAGATAGAGAGACTATGGATAGAGTCTTTGCTGAAAATAGTTTTGATTTAGTATTTAACCCAGCTGCAATGGCAGGAGTTCGTCCATCTCTTTTAGATCCTATGCTTTATGAAGATGTAAATGTAAGAGGATATATGAATCTGCTTGAACTTTGTAAAAAATATGGAGTTAAAAAGTTTGTTCAAGCATCTTCATCTTCAGTTTATGGAAATAATAAAGAGGTTCCATTTAAAGAAACAGCAATAGTTGATTTTGCAATCTCTCCATATGCAGCAACTAAAAAATCATGTGAAGTTATGGGGCATGTATACCATAAGTTATATAATATAGACATGGTTCAACTAAGATTCTTTACTGTATATGGACCAAAACAAAGACCAGATTTAGCAATTCATAAGTTCACTAAGATGATACTAGAAGATAAGCCTATTCCATTTTATGGAGATGGAACAACTAAAAGAGATTATACATATATTGATGATATAGTAGATGGAATTTTAAAATCAATGAATTATCTTTTCAATAATGAAAATGTTTATGAAATATTTAATCTTGGTGAATCTCATGTTGTATCGCTAAAAGAGATGGTAGAAACTATTGAAAATGCTATAGGTAAAAAAGCTATTTTAGATATTCAACCTATGCAACCTGGAGATGTAGATAAAACTTATGCAGACATATCAAAGGCAAAGGCAATGATAGGTTATGATCCTCAAACTAATTTTAGTGAGGGGATTAGAAAATTTGTAGAATGGTATAAAAGACAGTAAGGAGATAGTAAAATGAAAATAGGAGTTGTAGGTACAGGGTATGTAGGTTTAGTTCAAGGTGTAATAATGGCTGAATTTGGATTAAATGTAATTTGTATGGATGTATCAGAAGAAAAAATCAATAGCTTAAAAAATGGAGTAATACCAATCTATGAGTCTGGATTAAAAGAGCTATTAGAAAAAAATATGAAAGCTGAAAGAATAGAATTTACCACAGATATGAAATATACAACAGAAAATTCAGATGTGATATTTATAGCAGTAGGAACACCACCAGCATTGGACGGCTCAGCAGATCTCCACTTTGTTTTAGAGGTAGCAACTAATATTGGAAAATATATGAATGGTTATAAAGTTGTTGTAGATAAATCAACAGTCCCTGTGGGAACAGGTAAACTTGTGAAAGAGACTATTCAAAAAGAATTAAATAATAGAAATTTAGACTATGAATTTGATATAGTTTCAAACCCAGAATTTTTAAGAGAGGGAAAAGCAGTAGGAGATTGTTTAAGACCAGATAGAGTGGTAATAGGAACAGAGAGTGAAAGAGCAAAAGAGATAATGAAAAAAGTATACGATGTTCTATTTATTAATGAAACTCCATTTGTATTTACAAATATAGAGACAGCGGAGATGATAAAATATGCCTCAAATGCTTTCTTAGCAGTAAAAATTTCATTTATCAATGAGATTTCTCTTTTAGCAGAGAAAGTGGGAGCAAATACACAGGAGATAGCAAAGGCAATGGGAAAGGATGGCAGAATTTCACCTAAATTTTTACATTGTGGACCAGGGTATGGAGGTTCATGCTTTCCTAAAGATACAAAGGCAATAGTGGATATAGCTAAGAAATATGGTGAGGATATGTATGTGATAAAGGCAGCTATAGATGCTAATGAGAAACAAAAGAGAAAGATGGTAGAAAAGATAATTGATAAGATGGAAGGAGTAGAGGGAAAACATATAGCTATCTTAGGGTTATCATTTAAGCCAGATACAGATGATATGAGAGAAGCTCCAAGTTTAGATATAATCAGAGGTTTAGTAGAGGCAGGAGCAAAGATACAGGCATATTGTCCAGAGGGAATGAAAGAGGCAAGATGGAGATTGGAAGATTGTGAAAACTCAATAACATATTGTGCAGATGAGTATTCAGTAGTTAATGAGGCAGATGCAGTAGTGTTGATGACAGAGTGGAATCAATTTAGAGGGATGAATTTAGATAAGGTAAGAGCTAGAATGAAAGGTAATTTCTACTTTGATTTGAGAAATGTATATACAAGAAATACCCATATAAGAGAGGAGTTTAAATATTTTCCTATTGGGCAAAATTAATAAAATAAATAGAATTTTTAATAAATCTTAATGCTATTATAGTATTAAGATTTTTTCTTTTCAATGACAAATTTTGTCAGCAAAGAGTGGTATAATAAAAATATATAGAAAGTACCAATTGAATAATTTAAATTAAAAAGTTATATTAAAAATAATTAATATTGAATTACTCAATTAATAATTAGAAAGGAAACAGTAATTTTAAATTATTGGAATATATATTTTAACAATTTTTTCAAAACTATTTTATTATAAAACAGCGATACCAGTTATAATAATATTGATATTTCTCTTTATTAAGGTGAAAAGATTTAGGTTGATACTATTTTTTTCTGTTATCGTTTATACTCTATATCTTGCAGTATTTTTTCCTCTAAGAAATTATGGAATTGACTCAATAACCTTATGTCGAATGAAGTTGAACCTAACATCTTTACCTTTTCTCCCTTATTATATGGAAGTTCTAATCTTATACCCTCACCAAGCTCAACAAAGATATGATTATCTTTTTCAACAAGAATTTCTTTAGTTAGATTCATAGCTGGTGAACCGATGAAACCAGCAACAAATTTATTAGCAGGATTATTGTATAGATTTAAAAGTCAATTGTTAAAAAATAAAAAATTTGAATAAGCTGTTTAATATATCTTTAATTTAAAATTTTTTTAAAATAAATAATTTTTTTTATTTACAAAATCTCTCTTATTATATATAATATATTCAGTATCTATACATAAAATATATAAAAATAGGAGGAATTAATGAAAAAAGTAAAGTCATTACTTAGTTATATGATTTTAGGAATGGTTTTTGTTGCTTTTAACTGTTTTGGAGCAGTAAAAACTACAACTGGAAGTGCAGGAGGGTTTGGAGGTCCTGTTACTCTTGAGGTTGTTACAGAGGGAGAAAAGATAAAGGATTTGAAAGTTGTTTCTCATAAAGAGACATCTCACCTTATGGATAGAGCTTTTCCAGTTATAAGAGAGAGAATATTAGAAGCACAATCACCAGTAGTTGACAGTGTGTCTGGAGCTTCTTTTACATCTTTTGCAGTGAAAAAAGTTGTAGCTGATGTTATGAAAAAAGAGGGAAAAGATTTCGGAAGAATAACTTTTAAAACAAAAGCTCCTGAGCAACCAGCTATGATTGGAGAAAGTGTTAATACTGATATTGTAATTATAGGTGGAGGACCAGCAGGATTAGCTGCTGCTATTTCAGCAAAAGAAGCTGGAGCAAAGGATGTTATGATAGTTGAAAAACTAGATATCCTTAGTGGAAATGGAAAGTTTGATATGAACTTCTTTGATATGATCAACTCTAAAGCACAAAAAGCTAATGGGATAAATGATAGTATTGAGGCATTTATTAAAGATAAGAGCAACCCTAGAGATACTGCTGAGAGAACAAGAGTTCAAGCAGAGGGAGCATATGCTCTTGATGATTGGTTAAGAGGAATGGGAATAAACTTAAACTATAACTATGGTTTAAGAAACCATATGGCTGAAGCTGATGCTTATGCAGGTGCTCATATTCAAGATGGACTTGAAAGAAAAGTAAAAGAGTTAGGTGTAGATGTTCGTACAGGAACTAAGGGACTTGACTTTATTATGAAAGATGGAAAGGTTACAGGAGTAAAAGTCCAAAAGAAAAATGTAACTTATGATATCAATGCAAAAGCTGTAATTGTAGCAACTGGAGGATTCTCTGCAAATAAAGCTCTATTAGCTAAATATGCTCCAGGATCAGAAAGAGTAGAAACTTCTAACCAAATGGGAGCTACTGGAGATTTTGTTCCTGTTTTTGAAAAAAATAAGATGAAAATGGAAAATATGGAAGTTTTAAGTGTGTTTAAAATGATTATTAGTAAAACAAGAGATTTGACAGGAGCAGGAGATGGATTTATTCTTGTAAACAAGAATGGAGAGAGATTTATAGATGAAACTCAATCAGGGCTTCCAATGGCATACACTATCCTTGATCAACCTGAAAGTAAAGTTTTCTATATCTATGATCAAAATCTATATGAATCAGCTTATCGTTTAAAGAAACATGTTGGACAAGGACTTCATGTAAAAGCTGATACTCTTGAGGAGTTAGCAGATAAGCTTGAGATTCCAAAGGATAAGCTAGTAGCAACAGTTGAGACTTTCAATAAAGGTGTTAGAGGAGAGGTAAAAGATCCTTTCAAAAAAGAGGCATTTACTAGAGAGTTTAAAAAACAAGGACCATATTATGGAGTTCAAGTTGAATCGGCTATCCATATGACAAAAGGTGGAGTAGCAGCTAATGAAAAGGCTGAAGTACTTTATGAAGATGGAAAAATTGTAGAGGGATTATATGCAGCAGGAGAGGTTACAAATACAAGTGCAGCATATAGTGGAGCAGTTGTTTTTGGACGTGTAGCTGGTAAAAGTGCAGCAGAATTTGTAAAGAATAGATAAAATATATTAGAAAAAAGCATGGTTTATACCGTGCTTTTTTCATGCCTAAGGAAATTATAGAGTGACTTTATATAAAATTTTTTGAAAAATAATTTTTATATAGTATAATAGTTCAAAGTTAAATAGAGGTAACGGAAAGGGAAGCAAACTGGGGGCTTCTTTATTTTGTAAGTTTTTATTTAATACAATAA
>UQQO01000074.1 GCA_900543175.1 uncultured Fusobacterium sp. | reverse complement strand
GAGCTGTTACGGCATTCTGAATTAAAAAATAGCAAAGATTCTATTTTAAAGCTATATCTTAACTTTTTTATTAATAACTGTATTTATAAATTAAGTGGAAGTGGTGATCTTCAAAGAATCAGATATATTATAGATAGTATTGATAAATATCCTATTTTAGCCAATGATATCAACTTTATTTGGGAAAATTTCTCTACTATCCTATCAAATAAAAAAGATAGAAAAACAGCTATATATCTACTTGAAAAATATATAAAGGATTCAGATAATACAACTCCAGCAAATAAGTTAAAATTAAAAGGTTATGTTGCTATATTTAAGATGATGAATAAAAATTATGCTGAAAGTATCTATCTTTTTTATGATATTATCTCAGAATCTGAAAATATAAAGGATATCAATTTAAGAAATAGTATTAAAATTAAAGCTTATGAATATATTGGAAATATGCACTTTATACTACATGATTATGAAACTGCTATTGAAAAATATAATCTTGCTATTAATATTCCTATGAAAGATCAATATGAAAATGCCTCTTCTAAATATGGTGCTTATACCAATAGAACTGCTAGTTATATTCAATTAAAAAAATACTCCACTGCAAGGGAATATTCTAAGAAAACTTTAGAAATTATACCTTTTCTCCCTGATAAAATTGTAGATGGAGTTAAAATTTTTGTTTATAATAATCTTGCTAGAATTGAGCTCTATCAAAATAATTTAGAGAAAGCAAAGGAATATTTAAAATTATGTGATGAACTTTTATATCAAAATAAAAATATGGGAATCTTAAATAATGATGTTTTTGTAGAGCTGTCCTACTGTGAATTATATATTGAGGAGAAAAATTATCTATTGGCAGAAAAACTTTTAGAAGAGATTTCAATTAAAAATAGTATTAATCAGCTAGGTTTTGAAAGTGAAATTTATTCTTTGCAAATGGAGTTATATGAAAAAACTAAAGAGTTCGATAAATACTCAATAGCACATGAAAAACTAATTCATGTAAATAGAGAGTTTGATTTTCAAGTAAAAAAAGATTATCTAAAGTTTATTGAAAAATCTTTTATTGCTGATCAATTAAAGGAGCAAGAGAAAATATCTAATTTAAAAATTAGGCTTTTGATCTATTCTATTTTAATTATAACAGCATTTATATTTTTCCAAATTACAAGAATATCTAGATTAAAGAAGAATAACTTCATAGATCAACTTACTAATGTTTATAATCGTAAATATTTAAAAAAGATTTTAGAAAATTTAGATAAAAAAAATTCTAAATCTATTGAAATTGGAGTTTTAATGTTGGACATTGATTATTTTAAAAAATACAATGACAATTATGGACATATTCAAGGAGATTATGTTATTAAAAGTGTTGCTGAGATTTTAAATTCATCTATTGAAAGGGGAGATTGTGTAATTAGATATGGTGGAGAGGAGTTTTTAATAATATTAAAAAACAGAAACTCTCTTGATCTTGAAAATATCTATATGAAAATTTTTAAAAGGTTAGAAGAAAAAAATATTCCTCATAAATTTTCTTTAGTCTCTGATCATATTACTTTAAGTGTTGGTGGAGCTAAAAATATTGTAAAAAATTCTACTGATCTTTCTAATTTAATTAATGATGCAGACTCTTCTTTATATCAGTCAAAGGAGAGGGGAAGAAATAGATTTACTCTATTTGAAAATCACAACTAAAAAAATTTTTCTTGACTTTTTAGATGTATATATAGTATCATTAGCTATAAAAAAATTAAATTAGGTAAAATAATGGAAACATTATGGCACAAAGCTATAGGGTCTTTAAAATGACAGCCAGTTGCAACTAAAAGAAGTTATACTTCTTTCTTCGTTGCAACTTTTTTTATTTTAAACTTTAGGAGGAAATTATGAAATTTTCATATAGTGATATTGGAAAAGGAAAAACTATAATTTTTGTTCACTCTTATCTTTGGGATAAAGAGATGTGGCAACCTCAACTTGAGTTTTTTAAAGATAATTTTAGATGTATTGCTATTGATCTTCCTGGACATGGCAACTCTTTATTTAATAATATTTCATCTCTAAGTGAATTAGCAAAAGAGATTAAAAATTTTATAGATGGTTTAAATATTGATAACTATATCTATGTAGGACTTTCTGTTGGTGGAATGTTAGCTCCATATATTTACAATATAGATAAGGATAAAATCTCTAAATTAGTTATTATGGATTCTTTTTCTGGAGATGAACCAATAGAGATGAAACAACTTTATTTTTCAATGTTAGATACTATTGAGAGAGAGGGAAAAATATCTGAAGAGTTAGCAAATAAAATAGCTTCTATCTTTTTTTCTCCACAAATAGATAAAAATTCTCAACTTTATTTAAATTTTTTAAAAAAATTAAAAGGATTCTCTAAAGATAACTTGAAATATATTGTACCATTTGGAAGAATAATTTTTGACAGAGAAAATTCATTGGAATTTTTAAAAAATATTCAAGTTCCAACATACTTTATTACTGGAGAATTTGATATTCCTAGACCCTTTCATGAAGCTGAGCTTATGTCTAAATATGTAGCTAATTCAAAATTAATTAAGATATCTAAAGCTGGACATATCTCAAATCTTGAAAATTCTTATGAAACTAATAAAATATTATTTAATATCTTTAACTCTTAAAAAGGAGGAAATTATGAAAAAATTACTTTTGTTCTTTATAACTATATTTGTTATAGGATGTACAAATGCAAATACAACTAATTCTGCTAATAAAACAACAACTCCAGCAATAGCTAGAAGTAAAGAAAATATAATCTATGAAAGTGTAATAGCAACTATTTTATATAATAATGCTGATTACATAAATTCTAAAATTCATACTTCAAAAACAAAAACACATACAAAATCAAAAACTGATACTGATATTTTTTCAACAACTGCATCTCTTGGAAATTCTAGTATAGATAGTGATATCTTTGGAAAAATGTCAAGTAGTTCTGGAAATACAAGTGTTACAAATACTCAGATTCACTCTAAAACAAAGAGCAAATCTACAAGTACAAGTGTAGGAGTATCTTCTGGACTTTGGTTCTAATTTACCAATTGAATAGGCAAAATAATGGAAACATTATGACGCAAAACTATAGGGTCTTTAAAATGACAGCCAGCTGCAAGAAAATTTTTAACTTGCAGCTTTTTTATTACAAAAATTATTTTATTTAAATACAGGAGGAATATAATGATTAAAAAAATATTACTAGGAATGACAACTTTATCTTGTGTAGTTTTAGCCTCTCAAGATACAAATTTATATCTAAAAACTGGAGCTGACATCTGGCAAAAATTTGATGTAATCACTCCAAGAGATAGTGAAACTATCAATAGAAAAAAAGCTGATAGAATGGGATATGAACTTACTATTGAAACTACTAGAGAAATCTATCCTAACTTAGAATTAGGAGCTGGTATCTCTTATCAAGATCATGGTTCTACAAAATCATTAAATGATAAAGACTTTGATATTAAATTAGATATGCCAAAATTTACATCTATTCCTATTTATTTAACTACAAAATACAATATCCCTATAAATTCTAATATTAAGCCTTATTTAAAAGCTGATTTAGGATACTCATTCAATCATAATAGTGGAGATTTAAAATTTACAGATTATGAATTAGGTGAAACTATAAAAGTCTCATCAGATATTAAAAATGGATTATATTTTGGAATAGGTGCTGGAGTTGAATACAATAACTTTGTTGCTGATTTAATGTATAAAATTAATAAAGCTAAATTTGAAACAAGTACTCCTTATGGTAAAACAAAAGATGATTTTGATTACTCAAGAGTTACTCTTTCTGTAGGATATAAATTTAATTTCTAAAAAAAGGGACTTTAAAGTCCCTTTTTGCCTATAGTTTATCTATTAAAAAATTTTTCTCCATATTTTAAAACCCATCTAGCAAAATCTTTTCCATATAAAATAGTTACTGATTTTTCTTTCTTTTTTTCAAGTAATTCTTTATTTAATTCCTCTAACTTTTCATTAAATTCTTCACCTATACTTGTTGCAGTTGTCATTATTATTCCAAGGTCTAAACTATCATCATACTCAAAAATATTTTTCATGTCCTTTATTGCTTGATCATAATTGATAATTCCTTCATAAGATTTTACTTGAATAGCACATTTCTTTTGTGAATAATTTCCAAAAACATCAGTATTCTCATAATCAAATAAAATGTCTCCACCTTTATCTGATATTCCTGATTTTCTGCTAATATTTTTTATTTCTGGAATTTCTCCTAAAACTTTCACTATTAATTCTTCCAAATATTTTCCCACATGATAATGTTGAAGTTCTTCACAAATGCTTTCTAAATATGGATTTATTTTTTCATTTATACAATTAAATAATCTACTTTCACTAGAAGCAAGTTCACCTGTAATTTTTTTGTCATCTATATCTTGTAAAAGATTATAAAATTTATCTTCTAAATATATCCTCCAATATTTTCCTTGCAATCCAAATCTTCTAGTTAAATCTGATGGAATATTTTTATCATTTCTATTAAATGTTCTTATACTCTCCTTATCAATTAGTAAACAATGACTTCCATCTGATTTGTATTTTTCCCAATTCCAAAAATATTCTCCTGTAACCTTGGCTACTGTACACTCTCCATATTCTGGAACATTAATATATACAATATAATCTTTTTCTTTGATACTTAACATAAAATTAGCTTTCCAACAATCTTTTTCAATTTCAGTTAAATTTTCCCAACCAAATTTCTTTATTTTACTTTCTATCTCTTTCAAATTTCCTTCTTTTGAATAAGACCAAGTAAAACGAGCTACTCCTTCATCTTTTAATGAATTATAAACCTCTTTTGCAATATCTACTCTTAAAGCATAAATACTCATTTATTTCCTCCTTATTTTAGTATTTTCTACCTTAAACGCTTTTAATGCAATATTTCAGCTAGAAAATATATCAAAATTTCTACTTACAACTTTTAGAGCATGAGCTACAATTTTCATTGCAACCTTTACCCTTTTTTTTATTTCTATATATATACACAACAGAAAAAATCAGATATATAAAAATTACACCTAATAAAATTATACTAAATAGATTCATCCTTCTCTCCTAAAGAATCATTCCAATAATTCTTATAACAAAAGCAACTATCCAAGCTATTAAAAATTGTCCTAAAGCCACTATTGTTGCCCATTTTCCTCCAAGCTCTTTCTTTACTGATGCCACTGCTGCTATACAAGGAGTATATAATAAGCAGAATACCAATAAGCTTGCTGCTCCTGTTGTACTTAACATATCCAATAGAGTTTTTGTATCTCCAAATAAAACTGACAATGTTGAAACTACACTTTCCTTTGCCATAACTCCACTTATTAGAGCAGTTGAAATTCTCCAATCTCCAAAACCTAAAGGTTTAAAAATAGGTGCTATCCAACCAGCAACTTTTGCTAATATACTATTGTGAGAACTTTCTACAACATTAAAGTGAATATTAAATGTTTGTAGTACCCATATCACAATAGTTGCCACAAAAATAACTGTAAAGGCTCTTTGTAAGAAATCCTTTGCTTTCTCCCATAATAGATGAGCAACATTTTTTTTTCCAGGCATACGATAATTAGGTAACTCCATTACAAATGGTACTGCTTCCCCTTTAAACAGAGATTTTTTCATTAAAAGAGCCATTAATATTCCTACAAATATACCTGTGAAATATAGTATTACCATTACTAAAGCTCCATATTTTGGAAAAAATAGTGCTGTAAAAAATCCATAGATTGGAAGTTTAGCTGAGCAACTCATAAAAGGAGTAAGCAATATTGTCATCTTTCTATCTCTCTCTGATGGTAGAGTACGACTTGCCATTACCCCAGGAACTGTACAACCAAAACCTACAAGCATAGGAACAATACTTCTACCTGAAAGTCCTATCTTTCTTAAAAGTTTATCCATTACAAAGGCTACTCTTGCCATATATCCACTATCTTCAAGCATAGATAGGAAGAAGAAAAGAGTTACTATAATTGGTAAGAAACCAACTACACTTCCTACCCCATTAAAGATTCCATCTATAATTAAAGAACGTAATACCTCATTTACATTTCCTCTAACTAAAAGATTTTCCACACCTAAAGTCATCCATTCAATACCTAGATTTAAAATATCTGATAACCAAGCTCCAATCACATTAAAAGTCAACCAGAATACAATTGCCATTATCCCAATAAATGCTGGAATTGCTGTATATTTTCCTGTTAAAATTTTATCTATCTTTATACTTCTAATATGTTCCTTACTCTCTTTTGGTTTTTTTACTGTTTCTTGACAAACTTTCTCTATAAAGCTAAATCTCATATCTGCAATAGCTGCCGCCCTATCTAGTCCTCTTTCATTTTCAAGTTGCTCAACTATATGATCTATTGTATTTTTTTCATTTTCATCTAATTTTAATCTCTCTAAAACTAGATTATCACCTTCAGTAATCTTGCTTGCTGCAAAACGTAAAGGGATTTTTTCCTGCTCTGCATGATCCTCTATCATATGCATAATTCCATGTAAACATCTATGTACACTTCCATTATTATCATTTATATCACAAAAATCATGTCTTTTTGGATATTCTTGATATTTTGCCACATGGATAGCATGATCTATAAGTTCACTTATCCCCTCATTTTTAGCTGCTGAAATAGGTACTACTGGTATTCCTAATAGCTCTTCCATCTCATTTATTAAGATATACCCTCCATTATCTCTAACTTCATCCATCATATTTAAAGCTAATACCATCGGAATATCTAGCTCCATTAACTGCATTGTCAAATAAAGGTTTCTCTCTATATTTGTTGCATCAACAATATTTATTATCCCTTTAGGACACTCATTTAATACAAACTCTCTTGTTACAATCTCTTCATTTGAATATGGTGATAATGAATAGATCCCTGGTAAATCTGTAACTAAAGTATTTGGATATCCCTTTATAATCCCATCTTTTCTATCAACTGTTACCCCTGGAAAGTTTCCTACATGTTGATTTGAACCTGTAAGTTGATTGAAAAGAGTTGTTTTTCCACAGTTTTGATTTCCTACTAATGCAAAAGTAAGTTTCACATCATCAGGTAAAGGATTTTCCCCCTCTTTTTTGTGATATTTTCCTCCCTCACCAAGTCCTGGATGAGATATACGTTTTTTCTCTAAAAATTCTCTCTCTTTTCTAACTTCATCTCTTACATCTGTAATCTTAATTTTTTCAGCATCAGCTAAACGTAATGTAAGTTCATAACTATTTATTCTTAACTCAACAGGATCCCCCATTGGAGCATGCTTCATCATTGTAACATTAGCATTTGGAATAATTCCCATATCTAAGAAATGTTGTCTTAAAGCTCCTTCTCCTCCAACAGAAAGAACTGTTGCTGTCTTTCCTATTGGTAACTCTTTTAATGTCATAATATTTTCCTCCTGTACAACATTTTTATCTCTCAAAATCTTTTTTCTACCTTAGATATTATATACCAATTTTGTAAAAATCAAAGGGAAATTTTAATTAAACTATAAGTTTTAATAATATAGATTTAAAATAAAAAAAAGATGAGATCTACCAAGAACCTCATCTCTTTTTCATTCTATTTATATTCCCCTAACATAAATCTAAAGAATGCAGGATTTACCCAAACCTCTTTAGTTTTTACTCTTATGTTTCTATTTTTAGATAACTCTTCAACTAAAGGTTTTGATTTTTCTGGAAGTGTTAATACATGAGCATCATATCTATTATCTAATACTATATTATCTATTAGCATCTCATATCCATCAACTTTCTCTGTTTGAATAAATGGTTGCCACCAAGATTCATGTAGTAATCCTTTCTCATTTTCATCATCTTTTTTAGCATATTTGTCTATTAAATCAAAAAATTTCTCTTTATCTTTTTGACTTTCAAATTGAAGTTTTAGATCATATTCTAATGGATGAGCAATTATAGTTCCATCTGGCATCTTTGTTGTAGCATAGCTAGATTCTCCCCACTCTGGAAGATATATAAATGCTGAAGTTTTCAGTTCTAATTGAACCTTTGCATCTATTCCTTCACTTCTCAACATTCCAATAATTTGAGAGGCATGGATCATATCACTATGTCCATAACTTGCTGTAAGTTTCTCATCAAAGTTTGCATAATCTTTTCTATCTTTAATATTATATCCAGTAGTTAATCCTTTAAGCATAGCTCTATTCAAAATAGCATTTAATGAACTATCCTCCACTACCTCTCCTCTGCTCCATTTATTGTTTAATCTTTCAATTATATTTTTATCTGAAACATTCCCAATATAATTTTCTTCCACATTGATATAATCAGTTACAAATCTGCTTAATTTCTCATTAACATTTTTCTCTGTATTTAGATCTTCAATAGTTAAAGCTCCTAAATCAACTAATACAGCTTTACTACTATCTTTTTTAGCCTTGTACCCCTTTAAAGATTTCTCAATTTTTTCTTGAGAATAAGTTCCTGCTAATTCCTCCATTTTCAGATCTTTAACAGCTCTTTCGTAAAGAGTTTCTCCATAAAGATTCATCGATAATAATGCTAATATTATCATCAGACTTTTTTTCATTTTCTCTTTCCTCCTAAACTTCTTTATTATTTAAAATATATAAATCCACCAGCTCTTCCAGAACTCTCTTTTTCCCTTCTAAAAGAATGAAATCTTTCATCCTCATAAGTACAATAATTATTCACTATTATATTTTTTTCTAGAATCCCATTTTTCTTTAGATTTAAAAAATTAAATTTCTGATTATCAAAATATACTTTACTGTCTTTTTTTAAAAAACTTCCTTCTATTAAATCTTCAGAAAATTTTTCTGAAAACTGTTGTAAAAATTCTTCTCCTACTTCATAATTTCTTTGAGATATTCCAATTCCAAAAGCTACTATTATATCTTCTCTCTTACTATTAAAATTTTGTTCCATCAATTTTATAGATTCTAAAGCTATCTCCTCATATGTCCCTTTCCAACCAGAATGAACAAGTGAGACAACTTTATTTTTAGCATCATAAATATATACTGGAAGACAATCAGCATATTTTGTATAGATCACTATATCTCTTCTATCTGTTATAAATCCATCTGTATTTTCAAAATAAAATATATCGCTATCTTTAGATATTATCTCTATATTTTTAGTGTGAGTTTGATATCCAGCAACTATTTTTCTATCTCCAAATTGAAAATCTTCAATAAATTTTTCTTTAGGAAGTTTTCTTACATCTCCATAATTTTTTAAAGTATAGATTGCTCCAATTCCTAACTCTTCCAACTCTTTTATTCTGAAATAGTTATTTCCCTCTATATACATGTCCTCTCCCTACTTCAGTCTCTTTTTTAATTGTAAAACTTCTTCTAAATTCTCAGTTAATTTTTTAAAACCTTTAAAATCTAGTGATTGTACCCCATCAGATACTGCACATTCAGGGTTTTCATGTACCTCTACCATTGCCCCATCTGCTCCTGCTATAACTCCTGCCAATGTTACAGGCTCAACTAAAGATCTTCTTCCTGTTCCGTGACTTGCATCTATTATTATAGGTAGGTGACTTTTTTCCTTAATCAATGGAATAGCATTAATATCAACTGTATTTCTAGTCATTGTTTCAAAAGTTCTAATCCCTCTTTCACATAAGATTATCTCTCTATTTCCATACGCCATAAGATACTCGGCTGCCATTAAAAAATCTCTTATTGTTGCACTTAAACCTCTTTTTAAAAGTACAGGTTTCCCACAACTTCCTAACATCTTCAACAAGCTAAAGTTTTGCATATTTCTAGCTCCAACTTGAAGAATATCAGCATATTTTGAGATAAGAGGAATATCCATACTATCCATAACTTCTGTTACTACAAGTAGATCATACTTATCAGCAGCTTCTCTCATATATTTTAGCCCCTCTTCTCCTAAACCTTGGAAATCATATGGAGATGTTCTTGGTTTAAAAGCTCCACCTCTCAATATTTGAGCTCCTGATTTTTTTACCTGTTCAGCTATTTGAAATACAGATTCTCTATTTTCAATAGCACAAGGTCCAGCCATAAGCATGAAGTTTCCTCCACCTATTTTTCTACCTTTAATATCTATAACTGTATCTTGTTTTTGAAACTCTCTACTTACAAATTTGTAGCTTTTTCCTATAACTACAAGTTCATCTACTCCATGAAAAGATAGAAGTCTATCCATATCAACTTTACTTCTATCACCTAATACACCTATTTTTAGAATTTCTTCATCTTCAATAATCAGACTTCCTAATTTGTTATTTTTTAAAAACTCTAATATCCTATTTTTTTCTACTTCTCCTATATTCTTTTTTGTTTTTATGTACATAATATACCTTCCATTCTATTAAAATTTATTTATTTCTTCTTGTTTTTCTTTTTAGGGAGAGGAAGATTTTTTAAAGGTGTTACATATGTAACACCTTCATTCAGATCTAATCTAACTTTTACACAATCTCTATTTCTTGAAAAATATGCTCTCAATTTAGTTCTAATTACTGCTTCCCCATCCAAAGTTTTTGAGCCATAACCATGTATAACTTTTATCTCTTTTCTCTCTCCCCTTTTATATAAAGCATTATATTTTGTAATAAAAACTCTTAAAGCATCATCAAAATTCATATAATGCAAATCTATTTCATTATACATTATTTTTTTCTCCTAAGCACTTTTTATCTTAATAGGATACCATAAATTTAATAAAATTTAAAGATATAAAGGCTAAATAAACTATAATTTATCTAACTAAGCTCAGTTATCTAGCACATCACTAGGTTTTGACAAAGTACCTTTGCATTTAGCGATTATTAGTCAAGTTTAGTTATCTCTATTTCTTTTAAATATCAGCTAAA
>UQQO01000073.1 GCA_900543175.1 uncultured Fusobacterium sp. | reverse complement strand
AACCCCTGTTTCCAGAGTGAAAATCTGATGTCCTTACCACTGAACGAACGGGGCAAATATGGTGGATCCAGCTGGAGTCGAACCAGCGACCACTCGGTTATGAGCCGAGTGCTCTAACCAACTGAGCTATGGATCCAGTTGATTAATTTTTAATGGCGTGTCTGAAGGGATTCGAACCCCTGACCCACGCCTTAGAAGGGCGTTGCTCTATCCAGCTGAGCTACAGACACATAAATGGTGCGTCATACAGGATTTGAACCTGTGGCAACACGATTAAAAGTCGTGTGCTCTACCAACTGAGCTAATGACGCATCCTTGGAGCGGGAAACGAGGTTCGAACTCGCGACATTCAGCTTGGAAGGCTGACGCTCTACCAACTGAGCTATTCCCGCATATTTATTTTTAAGTTTTGGTGGCGGGGGCAAGATTTGAACTTACGACCTTCGGGTTATGAGCCCGACGAGCTACCAGACTGCTCTACCCCGCATTATATGGTGCCTAGGACCGGAATCGAACCGGTACGGTACTAAGTACCACGGGATTTTAAGTCCCGTGCGTCTACCTGTTCCGCCACCCAGGCAATCATCAACTTTCCTTCGATGAACTTTCGTTTTCATCGTTGTTCCGTCGAGGACATTTATTATATTATCATAACATCTAAATTCTGTCAACAATTTTTTTAAATTTTTTTAAAAAATTTTTTTAACCTCTATTTTTATACCTAATTTTTCAAAAACAACATCTTCTAAGTCCTTGATTTTATTGAGATAGTTCTCTTTCTGTGCCTTACTCATTTTTTTAATAAAATATTCGATTTTTGATGCCTCAGATCTATTTAAACAAGAAAAAAATATTTCTAATTTTAAAATTTTTTTTATTTTTGTATATTTTGCCCCTATTCCTTTTTTATGTTCCTCATATCTTCTTTCTACATCAGTTGTAATTCCTGTATATAGAGAATTATCTTGGCACCTTATTATATAAACATAGTATTCCATGATTTTTTACTCCTTTAGTCTAATCTTTTTTTATTATATACTATTTCATTTTCTAAAACTATAATATATCTAACTAAGTTCATTTTTTCTTGCATATTGTTAGATTTTGACAAAGTGCCTTTGCATTAGCGATTATTAGTCAAGTTACGTTATTAAAATTTCTTTTTTTAACATCAAGTTGTCTCCATGTCAGTGAATAAAGAATCCCTATTGTTCATTCCGTTGAAAATGCAAAACTCGGCTACGCCTCAAACACGTTGCATTTTCTTAACTGCATTTCGCTAAGGGCTTCTAATATTCACCTCCAAATTGCGTCAACTTGATGTTAGGGATAATAATATTTTTACTTTTTATTAGAATGATAAATTATAGGAAAAATATTATTTTTTTCTAAATAATCATATATAACATATGTTTGACTTTAATATAAAAAAATAATAATATTTAATTAATATTTCTTTATTGGAGGGCTTATGGATAACTTTAATGCAAAGAGAATGAAAAAAATAAAATTTGTATCTACTATCCTTATTGGTTTTATTATATTATGTTTTATAGGTTATGTTATTCATGAAAGAGAAAATGTTTTTACTGGACTATTAAAAATAATAACTTCTCAAGCTGTTTTAATCACTGACTTCCTTGAAATAGGTGGAATTGGAGCAACTTTCTTAAATGCCTTTTTAATTTTTGGTTTTAATTTTACCTTAATGAAAATAATGAAAATAGAGATTACAGGATTAGCCATAGCATCTTTTTTTACAGTTTTTGGTTTTTCCTTCTTTGGAAAAAATATATTAAATATTATCCCTTTCTATTTAGGTGGAATTTTATATAGTCTCTATGAGAGAATAGAATTTAAAGAGATTTTTATTACTATCTCCTTTGCCAGTGCCCTTGCTCCCTTTGTTAGTGAGGTAGCTTTTAGAGTAGATACCACTGAAACTTCTTATTTGAATGCTATTGTTCTAGGAATAATAATTGGTTTTATTGTAACTCCATTAGCTAGTAAAATGGCTGGTTTCCATGAGGGATTTAACCTGTATAACCTTGGATTTACTGGGGGAATTTTAGGAGCTGTTATAACCTCTATTTTGAAACTATATAAGTTTCAAATAACACCTCAAAGAATAATCTCTTATGAATTTGATTTAGCTTTAAAACTTATTTGTACAGGAACTTTTTTAACACTTATTATTGTTGGATTTTTTATCAATGGTAGCTCTTTTAATGGCTATAAAAAACTTTTATGTGACTCTGGGTTAAAAGCTGATTATATAAAAAAATATGGATATGGATTAACTTTTATTAATATGGGAATTATGGGATTTGTTGCTATGGGATTTGTAATGTTTTTAAAACAAACTCTCAACGGACCTCTTCTAGCTGGAATATTAACTATTGTTGGTTTCTCTGCTTATGGAAAGCATTTTATCAATACAATTCCTATCTTAATAGGGGTATATTTAGCAAAATTTGGAAGCTATACCGATTCATTCACAGTAGCACTATCTGGACTATTTGGTACATCTTTAGCTCCTGTTGCTGGGGTGTATGGAACATTCTGGGGTATCGTTGCTGGTTGGTTACATCTAGCAGTTGTTCAAAGTATAGGGACAGTACATGGAGGATTAAATCTATATAATAACGGTTTCTCTGCTGGTATTGTGGCTGGTTTCCTTCTTCCTATTATGAACACAATTAAAGAACATAGAGATAAAGAGAGAATAAAATATTTAAAAAGAAAAAAACAACTTTATGATGCAATTACAAAAGAGAGAAAAAGACTTGATGAACTTAATCAAGATGATGAATAGAAAAGGAGAGATTTATTATGAAACTTGAGAAATTAGAGGATCTTCATTTTTTAAAGATCGCTATTGAAAAACACCCTACAACAGGAATCCAACTGGAATACTTAGATAAACCAAATGCTATTGCTGCTCTTGTATTAAATGCCAAGGGAGATAAAGCTCTTTTAGTAAAACAATATCGCCCAGGATTTCAAGGAGAGATGTATGAAGTTCCTGCTGGAATAATGGAAGATGGAGAAGATCCACTATACACTCTTGAAAGAGAAATCGAAGAGGAAACAGGATATTTAAAAAATGACTATAATATCATTTATATTCCTAAAAAACCTCTTATACTTTCTCCAGGGTATACAAGTGAATCTTTATACATGTATATAATCCAATTAAAAGATGACTCTATAAAGCCGCAAAACTTAAAATTAGACCTTGGAGAAGACTTAGAGGGTAAATGGTTTGACTTAGATAAAATAGAAGAGATTACAACAGATTTTAAAACTATTTTTACTATTTATCTTTATAAATCTTTAAACAAATAATATTCAAAATAAAATGTACCTTAAATCTTCCTTTTTAAGACTAAGGTACATTTTTTTATTTTATTTCTCTTTTAAATATTTCTCTACAAAGGCTGCAAATCCCTTAAATGTGTAATCCTCATTTTCTGGTCTATCCAATGATATTTTTTTAAAGAAACAAGATGGAATCTCATTTAATTTTAAACATTTCTGAACACATAAATCACACCCTTTATCGTGGTTTACTGGATTCATTGGACACTTATGATCTGTACAACTACAAAAATGTTTTTCGCTCATATTTTTTCCCCCTTATAAAAAATTGTAAAAAAAGTCCACTATTATCCCTACAAGACCTAAAGAGATAATAATGAACTTAAAAAATTCGTTCGTCCGGTGACGCATTAAGATATTCTATTTTTTATGTCTCTATATTAACACATTAATTTATACCTGTCAATTTTAGAATTCATCCCATCCTTCAACAGATGAACTCATATTATAACTTGTTACTGTTCCTTCAAAGAAATTTGCCTTTACATTTCCCATATTTTGTATCTGTTAACTTAAATTTATATGAACCACTCCTAATCCTTTGTAGTATAATAATTTGTCCAGAATTATTTTTCCTCCCTCGTTTTTGAAGAATACAATAAGAAAAGGAGCAGTTACTAACTATGATTAATAATATTATTTGTCCTAAATATTTTTCTAAAGATCTTTATCGTTATGGTAAAGATAAAGATGGCTTTCAAAAATATCAATGTAAATCTCATGGTTGTTTACACCAATTTACACCTGCTAAACCTAAGAAGATTCCTTCTTCTAAATATCCTAAATGCCCTGTATGTGGAACTTCCACATATTTACACCATGATTATGAATTTTATTCTAGATTTACTTGTAACTCTAAAAAATGTAATCATCATTTTAGTATTTATTATCAGAAATTTTTAAGTTAATATTTTTATAAAGATTTATCACATTCTATTTATACTACTATCTTATTTTTCAATGAAGTTAATTTGTTTAAAATTAAAAACTGCACTATATCTTAAACATTTAAGATTTTTAATGCAGCTAGAATTTTAATAAGGAATTCCAAGTTTCTCTTTTAAGGCTGTTGTTAAAACTGCTGAACAGTTTATTTTTTTCTCTTTTACTATATCATTAAGCCATCTTGGAATTGTTACATTTTTTCTTTCCATTTCATTTTTATACTCATCTCTATAAGTAGCCATATAAACCTCTACTAATTGAATAAAATCTCCATTTTCTAATTCAGTGGTATCAGTATATGGAATTGTAGGTTTAGGTATTTCTTCCTTTTCCTCTTCCAAACAGCTTAAATATACTCCTAGACAATCTTTTGCCATAAACAGAGCATCTTCTAAATCTTCTCCTTGAGTATTTGCCATTGGTAAATCTGGAAATTCTATCCAGTATCCACCTTCTTCTGCCACATGAAATATTGCGGGATAAATATATTTATCTTTCATATCAATATCCTCCTTACATTTAAGAGAAACTAGAGCTATTTAGCTCTACCTTCCTTAAGAATTTTATTATACAACCCTTTATCAATATCTTTATTATGCTTCGGAACAAGCAAGGCTTTCCCATTCTTAGTATAGCCTTTGGTTCTACAATATTCCCAACCATTTCTTTTAATAGTTGGACGAGGTCTTTAAAGTTTGAACCCATGGTATCATCTCAATTATATTATATATTTTAAAAAATTAATAAAAATATTATCTTTTCAAGATTCTTTTACTTATATTCAAATTTTCTCTAATATTTTTTAGTTGTCTTAGGGTATAGCTCAAAAATATGACATCGTTTGTATTGAAAAAGAGATTATTCCATAAATGTAAATTGAAATATAAATTAATAAAATCTCTTGCTGATTGTTTTTCTTGTAAAATTCTGTTATACTATAAAAAATAGGTAGATTTTACCTTTCAGGTAATTTTTCTTGTAAATTAGGAGGTAAAAATGGTGACTTTAAAAAACCTCTCAGAAATAACAGGTTATTCTATAGCCACTATTTCAAGAGTTTTAAATAACGATAAAACTTTGAGGGCAAGCGAAGAAACTAAAAAAATAATAAAAACAGTAGCAAAAACTTCAGGATATAAAACTCTTCAAAGTAAGAAAAATAAACAAAAAATTAAATCTTCTTTATATAATAGATGTTGTCTTGGAATTGTTGAACCTTCTAATATACAAGAACATATTCAAGACCCTTATTACTTATATTTAAAAGGATTTGTAGAGCAAGAATGTTTTAATAAGAAAATTGAAACTGTAAAAATCCAATATAACACAAAGAGCAAAAAGTATAATTTTTTTCCAAATAAAAAAGTTGATGGAATTATTACAATAGGTCATTTTTCTGTAAAAGAAATTGATGATATGAAAAAAATTACAAAAAATATTGTCTTTCTTGACTGTGCACCTCACGATGGTAATTATTCTAGTGTTATTGTAGATCTTAAACTTGGACTAAAAAGAGGAGTAGATTATTTAATTAGTTGTGGTCATAAAAATATCTGCTTTGCAGGACCTAAAACTGCTCCAAATATTTTTAAAGAATTAGAACTTGAAATAAAAAGAGTTGCTTTTTTAGAGTATATAAAAGAAAAAAATATTTCTGAAAATTGCTCTTTACTTGAATGTGAACGTTCAACAGAAAGTGCTTATGAGAATACTAAACTTTTTATAGAAAAAAATATAAAAAATCTTCCTACTGTTTTTTTAGCAGTAAATGAAAGTGTTGCTTTAGGGATTTTGAATGCACTTAAGGAAAAGAATATTAAAGTTCCTGAAGAAATAAGTGTTTTAAGTTATAATAACACTATTTTTTCAGCTTTTATAACCCCACCTCTTTCAAGCATAAGTATAGATAGTGAGTATATGGCCCAAACAGCTGTAGAACTTACAGTAAAGCAAGCTAAGACAAAATTATTTCGTCCTGTACAAATTCTTACTTTTCCATATATAACAGAAAAACAAAGTATAAAAAAATTAAATAAATTCTAAAAAAGAACTGCCTTTAGGCAGTCCTTTTTTAGGTATATTAATTTTAGCTTAGGTGGCAATATATTTTAGCCATATATTCCTGTGTAAGAATATATTTCTTTTTATAAATCATATAGCTTACAGCTATAAATATCATTGGAATTATACACATTATTAAACGAAGAACAAATATAGTTTCTGCTCCCTGCACAGCATTTGGAACATAACCTGTTAAATCTAAAACAAACCCCACAAGCAGAGCTCCCAATGCCCCCGTAAATTTTGTAAGAAGAGTCTGGGCTGAAAATATTATTGTCTCACTACGTTTTTTTAATTTATATTCTCCATAATCAACAACATCTGCAAGAGTAACTGTTATTATTCCAAGAAGAACTCCCGCCCCGAATTTTATCAATGCTCCAGAAAGTGCTGTCATAACACTGTTCTGTGGACATAAAATTCCTGTTAGCAATAAAACTGCAAAACCTACTATCTGAACAAGTGCTGAATAAAAATATATTTTCTTTCTTGTAGTCACAGCCGCCATTTTAGGAAACAAGAATAATCCTGCAACTTCTGCCAAACTTGCAAATGACATAAATACTCCGAACATTCCCTTACTTCCACAAGCATATAAGAAATAATAAACGGCCACGGTAAACATTAAAGACATTGAAACATTGTAAGTTAAGCTCACTCCTATTGTAACTAAAAACTGGTCATTTTTCTTTATTAAATCTTTCATTTTTTTGAAAGTTAATTTTTCTTGATTGTGTTCTGTTGAAAGTGAAGCAACCTTATCCGGAGTTTTTACATTGGCAACTGTAATTGCTATTGTAACAAGGAAAACTATTGAAATTGTATAAGCAAATCTTGAATATCCAAGTCCTGTATTCCCGCCTCCTAAAAAATCTATAATCTGAATTCCAAATCCTCCAATTATAAGAGTATTTGCAACAGAAGCAAATATTCTCGGAAGAACAGATATTCTTTCACGTTCTTTTTTATCTTTTGAAAAATTTGGAATCATTGCCCAATAAGGAATATCCATAAGAGTATAAGTCATTCCCCAAAGAACATAAGAAACTGCAACATATGTATATAAAGCAGCTCCAGTAAATCCAAAATCAGTAAACATGAGAGCAAGAACTATTCCATTTGAAACTGTTCCTATAACAAGCCATGTCCTAAATTTTCCAAATTTGTTTTTTGTATTATCAACAATCACACCGCACATTAAATCATTTATAGCATCCCAAAATCTTGCCACAAAGAAAACAATACCTATAAAACTCGCACTTACTCCTAAAACATCTGTAAAATAAATCATTGCAAATGTTGCTGTTATTCCATAAACCAAATCTTTACCTAATGCACCAAATGCAAAAGAATATCTTTCTTTAGATGATATTTTTTCAACTACCTGTTCCATTATTCTTCTCCTCCTGCTTTTGTTATATAAAACGAATATTCATAATCTACATTCGAAGGGATGCAAAATTCTTCTAAAACCGGAGCTCCCCAGCTGTCGTCTCCTCCAACTCCCATTTGTTTCATTATTATTGTAGCATAAGTATAATTTTGTTCTGGAAGTTCAAATTGATGTCCAGCCTGCTCTAATTCAAGGAAACTGTATGGAAGTACACTTAATTCAAAATTTTCTCTATCTCTTTTGAATTTTATTCCTTCATTTTCAGATGATTTTATTTCTGCCCATCTTACATCTGTTCTTCCACCACATTCCTGCGGAGTAAGATAAGGAGTTAAATTATCTTTTACATTTTTTTCATAAACATCTAATCTTGCCCCTATATTACGGTCAATATAATTTTCTTCTGCTCCTCTTCCAAAATATTTAAACTTATCATATTCTTTATTAAATTTGAATCTCATTCCAAAAAGCGGAAGTTCCGGAAGTCCGTCTTTTCCATTATATTTTAATGTTACTTTTATTTCACCTGTGTTTTCAACTTTATAAATTACATTTACCTCTGTTTTAGGTACAACAGGAAGCTCGTGAACATATGATACTTCTGCCCATTTTTTATTTTCATCTATTTTTAGTTCAGCGTGATGAAGTTTTTGGAAAACAGATGCTCCAAGCCACATTGCACATTCATAAGGGTGTAAATATCCTCTATCATTATCTGTTGATGCTCTCCAGAATACCGGCTGAGGTCTTTCTGCTATAAGTTCTTTTTCATCTAAAATAAGTGAAACAAGTCCTCTATCTCTACTGAAAAGAGCTTTTGTTTTTCCGGTATAAATACCTATATTTCCATCTCCCTCTATAATTTTTATTTCATTTTCATCTTTTTCTATTTTTTCTTTTCTTTCAATAGTCTCCTGTCCATAAGCAATTTCAAATCCTGCAGAAGCCCATAGCTCATCTTTTTTCAGTACCATTGAAATATTTTTTGTATATGTTCTTTCTGATTTTTCCCAAGGAATTTCAACTTCTTTTATCTCTCCTGGTTCACACACAATTTCAAATTGTCCCAACTGAAGCATATTTTCTTCTTCCTTGATACTATAAATAAATTTATAATTTGATAAATTATCAAAAAGAGATTTGTTTCTTATTAAACATCCTCTCTCTGTTAGTTTTATTTCAACATTCTGATAAAGATATTTTATTTCTTGAGCTTTAGGAGTTACTGTCCTGTCTGCAAATACAATTCCATTCCCGCAGAAATTATAATCTGTAGGTCTTTCCATAAAATCTCCGCCATAATAAAGAACTTCTTTCCCGTCTCTTTTTACTTTTACAGCTTGATCAATATAATCCCAAATAAAACCGCCTTGATATTTTTCATATCTGTCTTCAAGCTCTGTGTATTTCATAAATCCACCGCATGAATTTCCCATTGCGTGCATATATTCACAGCTTATATATGGTTTTTCAGGATTAGTTCTTAAATATTCTTCTATATCTCTTGCTTTTGCATACATTCTTGTTTCTATATCAGAGCAGTTTTCATATTCTCTATTCCAATTACTTCCTTCATAATGAACTATTCTTGTTTTATCTTTTTCATGGAAATACTTTGTCATGCTTAAAATATTTTCTCCAGCATAAGATTCATTACCACAAGACCACATTAAAATAGAAGGGTGATTTTTATCTCTTTCAAACATTGACTCTGCCCTGTCAAGAACTGCCCCTTTCCATTCAGGAATACTTCCTGGAATATTCCATGATGGTTCACATAATCCCATCTTCATCCAAGAACCGTGACTTTCAAGATTTGCTTCATCTATAAGATAAATTCCATATTCATCACAAAGTTTATACCATAGCGAATCATTTGGATAATGAGAAGTTCTCACTGCATTTATATTATACTGTTTCATAAATTTTATATCCCACAGCATATCTTCTTTTGTTACCGCTCTTCCTCTTTCACAGTTAAATTCATGACGGTCGACACCTTTAAAAATTATTCTTTTTCCGTTCAATTTCATAAGACCATCTTTAAGTTCAAATTTTCTTATTCCTGTTTTTAAAGGAACAACTTCTTTTATATTTCCGTTTTCATCTTTTAATATAAAATATAAAATGTAAAGATTTGGTTTTTCTGCACTCCAAAGTTCTGCATTTTTTATTTCAAAATCTATGGTAAAATTTTCTTTAAGTTCATATTCTTTTGTCTTAAACAATTCTGTATTTTGAGGATTTACAACTTTTACTGAAATAGTTCCTTTTTTATTTTCAAGAAGTTTTATATGAGCTTCTATTTTTGCATTTTCATATTTTTTATCCAAGTCTGTTTTTACAAAAATATCTTTCACATGAATTTCTGGAACAGCATATAAAAACACTTCTCTAAATATTCCTGAAAATCTCCAGAAGTCTTGGTCTTCAAGCCATGAAGCACTACTTCTTTTATATACTTCTACTGCAACTTTATTCTGCCCGTCTTTTAAAAACTCTGTTACTTCAAATTCAGATGGAGTGAATGAATCTTCACTATACCCAACAAATTTTCCATTTACCCACACATAAAAAGCTGTTTCAACTCCCTGAAAAGAAAGAAAAACTTTTTTATTTTTTAACTTTTCATCAAGTTCAAAATATTTTACATAGCTTCCCACAGGATTATATTCTTTCGAAATATAAGGCGGTCTCAAATTTTCACGTCCATCCCAAGGGTACATTACATTTATATATTGCATCTGGTCAAATCCTTGAATTTGAATATGCCCTGGAACTTCTATTTCTGAAAATTTTGAGCAGTCAAAATCCTCTTTGTAAAAATCTTTTTCCCTCTTATCTTGATTTTCTGCATAAGAAAATTTCCACATACCATTTAAACTTTGTTTTAATTTTATTTCATCTAGTTCTTCAGCTTCTTGTAAAGTTTCAAAATACATATGATCTGAATGAGCATCTATTCTATTCACTCTGAATATTTCTGGATTTTCCAACCATTCATTTTTAGGTACTTTTATATTCATTTTTTCCTCCTTATGTCTTTTTTTAGATTATTTGTTCTTATTAAACATCACTTTTTATTTTTTTCATTATACATTATTATTTTTTATTCATCAATTATTTTTTTTATTTTTTAACCAAAAATTTTATCTTTAAATAAATATTTAAAATATTTTATATAAAAAT
>UQQO01000072.1 GCA_900543175.1 uncultured Fusobacterium sp. | reverse complement strand
CTCCTATACCATAAGTTATAGGAAGTCCACCAAGATAAGCTCCAATAGCATTTCCTAAGTTAAAAGCTATCTGTATTCCTGCTGCCCCTAACATCTCACCACCAGGAGCAAATTTTATAATCAAAAATTGCTGAGGTGCACTTACTCCAAATAGGCATAGAGTTACAATACACATTAAAAGAACAGCCAACCATTTATATGGTGACAAAAAGAAAATCCCAAGAAGAGTGATTGACATTAACCCTTGAAACATAGCTCCTACCTTTCCAGGATAGAAGAAAGAGCTAAGTTTTCCACCAATCATATTCCCTATAACCATACCAAGCCCAGCTAAAACCATAAGAGCTGTTATAATCTCAGGAGCAAAACCAGATACCTCTGTAAACATAGGTGTCACATAACTATACCAGCAAAAAGCTCCCCCATTTCCCATCATAGTAGCTCCTAATATCAACCATGGAGCTAAACTTTTTAAAAATTTAAACTGCCCTAAAAAACCTGTATCTGGAAGTGGAGCAATATAAGGGACATATCTCTTTATTAAAAATATAGTTAAAATATCCCATAGTACAATAAATAGAAAAATCAATCTCCAAGATAAAATACCACTAATAAATGTACCAAGAGGAACTCCAAAAAGATTTGCCACTGTCATACCAGATATCATTATTGCCACAGCCTCTGATTCTTTTCCCTCTTGAGCAATTTTTGATGCAACAATAGAGGCAACTCCAAAATAAGCTCCATGAGGAAGCCCAGATATAAAACGAGCTAATAGCATAACTGTATAACTTGGAGATATAACAGCTATTCCATTTCCAATTGCCATAATAGTTACAAGAAGTAACAGAGAATTTTTCATAGGATATTTACGTAGCATCAACAACATAATAGCTCCAAAACAAACCCCTAAAGCATAAGCTGAAATAAGATGCCCAGCTACTGGAATTGTTATTCTTAGAGAAGAGGCTATATTTGGAAGAATACCCATCATTACAAACTCTGCCACCCCAAGACCTAAAGTTCCAAAAGCTAAAGCTATAAGACTTTTTTTAATATTACTGTCCATAAAAAAGTACCACCTTTCAAATTTTTAATAAAATATATATATAATTTTTTTTAACTTATTTCAAGCTTTTTATAAAAACAATATAAAAAACATAAAAATCCGTTTTATTCAAGGATTAAACGATTAAAAAGAGCATAAAAAAATACACCCTTAACCTTAAGATAAGATTTTAGGTGTAGTTTTCTTAAAATATATCTCCTTTTCTTTTTAAAATCAATCCACAAAGGAAAGTCATTAAATCTGAAAAAGGAAATGCTAACCAAACTCCATTCTCTCCCAATAGAGGTGGTAAAATAATAAGTCCCAATACAACAAAAATTGTACTTCTTAAAACTGAAAGTATATTAGCTGCCTTTGATTTATCCTTAGATTGTAAAAATGATATATCAATAAAGTTTGCTCCAACAAAGATTATAGCACATGAGTATAAGCTCAATCCATGCCATGCCATTTTAATAAGTTTACTATCTTCACTAAATAGCTTAATAACACTATCTCCAAAGAAGTTTACCCATATTAATATGATAATAGCTATAACAAAGGCTACTATATGCCCAATCTTGTAAGTTTCCTTAACCCTATCAAATTTTTGTTCTCCATAGTTGTAACTTACTATTGGTTGAATACCTTGTCCAAGCCCATTGTATAACATTCTAAATATATAGAACACATAACCAGCAATACAGAAAGCTGAAACTCCCATCTCTCCACTATATTTCATAAATGAGATATTGAATAGTATTGTGATCAATGCCACAGCAAACTCCATAATAAATGATGGAAATCCTATGCTCCATATTTTCTTCAAAGTTTCAAATTTTATTCTATTTTCAAAATAGAATTTAAATCTTGAACCGGGTTTTAAAAAGTAGTGTATTAAAAATAGCATAGAGGCAAATTGCCCTATTCCAGTTGCCACAGCAGCACCAAATATTCCCCATTCAAATTTCATTATAAAGAGCCAATCTAAAAATATATTTGTAATTGCACCAATTACCATTGATAAAAAAGCATAAGTAGGGGATTTATCATTTCTTACCACTGCATTAAGTGAATTGGAAATCATCAAAAATCCCAGTGCAAAGGTACAAGGGTACATATATTTTTTTACCATAGGCATTAGGTTATCATTAGCCCCCATAAGATATATTATCTTTTCATTAAAAAGAAGTACTGCTAAAAGTATCAAAAGATAAGCAGTGACATTCAATATGATAATATATGAAAAGCATCTGTTACAATGCTCTTTATCTTTAGGGTTTAAAGATATAAGAGTGGCTCCCCCTATTCCAAACATAAGGCTAAGAGCAGCACCAAAGTTTATAATGGGATAGCCGAGATTTAAAGCTGCCAATCCCTCTGCTCCCACACCTCGTCCAACAAATGCCCCATCTACAATAGCATATAGAGCAGTAACTATCATTCCAGTAACAGCAGGAATAGAGAAATTTAAAAATAATTTAATAATAGAATCCTTTCCCAAACTAATACTTTTAGCCATTATATCTCCTTTTAAATATTAATAAATGATATTATCCCTAACATCAAGTTGACGTAATTTGGAGGTGAATATTAGAAGCCCTTAGCGAAATGCAGTTAAGAAAATGCAACGTGTTTGAGGCATAGCCGAGTTTTGCATTTTCAACGGAATGAGCAATAGGGATTCTTTATTCACTGACATGGAGACAACTTGATGTTAAAAAAGAAATAGAGATAACTAAACTTAACTATTAATCACTAAATGCAAAGGTAACTTTGCTCTAAATCTAGCGATACATTAAATAAATATAGTTAAATTGATTTATTTAATATATACTAATTAAAAAAATGTCAAAAAGAGAAACTCTTTCTAACATTTTTTATTTTAGGGATACCGAAGTATCCCTTTATTATTATATTACAATTTAACTATGAGAAATCTTTTATTTTGCTTCAAATATAAGTTCTTGATTATCTTTAGTTGTAATTATAACTTTATTATCTTCCATTTGAATTTTATCAGCTTCACTTAAAAGTTGTAAATATTCCATTTCAGCTGCCATTTTATCTTGTGGTCCAGCCATCATAGTAGATGCTACATTACTTACATCAAGATCTTCACCATTGATTACAGCTCCACCAAAATATCTATTTACACCTGAGAATCCAAATACTTTACCATCTTCAAAGGCAATTGTAATATCAGCATTTTGGTATTTATTAGTTAAATGATATTCTTGAGGTGCTTTTTCAGCTACTACTTCCTTTTTTTCTTCTACTGAACTACAACCTACTAATAAAGTTCCTGCTGCTATAAGTGTCATTAATTTTTTGTACATTAACAATCCCTCCTAATTATTTAAAATAGTCTTGTCTACACTCTAACATTTTTTTTTAATTAAAGCAACCCTTATTTTACTATTTTAAATACTTTTTCTTTACCACTAAATCGTCTTTTCCCTCTCCTAATCTAAACTCATCATATAATTCGTCATCATCATCTACATATACAGTAGCATCAATAACATCACCTTTTCTAATCTTTAATTTAGAAAAATCTCTGATATCCCTAACTACATACTCCTCTTCCCATTTAGAACAGTAAACAACTAAATCACCTTTTAATTTTTTAGCAGTTTTAATAAATGATTTTATTACCTCATCAAGAGTTATTTTACTAACTTCATAAGCCATAATTTTCACCTCTTATTTTATTTTTTTAAATGATGGTTGCATCTTATCAAAGGAAGATATATATTTTACACCTATACTTTCTAAAAAGTCATATACTCTATCAAAATCCATAGTCATATAATCCTTTATATGAGAATCTGATCCAATAGTTAAGATCTCTCCTCCTAACTCATAATATCTTTTTAAAATATCAGTACAAGGATAAAATCTATCCTCTCTATATCTATATCCTGAAGTATTAACCTCTATTCCTTTTCCCTTTTCTATTAATTTCTTTAAGATAACATCAATTATATCAAAATGTTTTTTATAATCTAAACCTCTAAATTTTTCTCCACCATATCTTGTAACAAAATCTATATGTCCATATACATTAAATTCATTGTATTTTTCAATATTTTGTAAAACATATTCAAAATATAGATTGTGCACCTCGTCCTTTGTTCTTCCAGCTTGAATCTCTCCAAATGCTAAATCTATTCTATCAATAGCATGGCTTGAGGCTATTACAAAATCAAAAGGGTATTTTTTTATAACACTTTCAAGATAATCTTTAGTGTGTGGTTGTACTCCTACTTCTACACCAAATTTAAGATCTATATCTTTTTTATATTTTTCTCTCAATTCAAAAACTCTTTTTGCATATCTATCTACATCTAAAATCCAGTTGTCAGTCATTCCCTCTATATCATACTCAAGATGATCTGTTAAAGCTATCTCTTCAAGACCTAATCTAATTCCCTCTTTAACTATCTCTTCTATATTTTGTGTCGAATCTCCTGAAAACTCACTATGCAGATGATAGTCACTTACTATTTTATTCAAAATCTTCTCCTCCTTAAAATATAAAATTTATTCTCATCTATATTGTATCATATTTTTTTAATTAATTACACTTTTCTTACATATATTTTTTTAGTTCCATATTCTATACAATTTAATATGATATGTAATTTTTTTAAAATATCTTATTAATTTTTTTCTCTTTTCGAATTATTTAATCAAAAATAATATAAAAATTTTCAATAAAATCTTAAAATATTTTTCAATAATGCACACCATAAAAACTATTAATCTTTCTCTATTGACAAAGTGAAGAGTGTAGATTAATATTATATTGTAAACGATTACATAACAAAATAAAAACGGTGATTTTTATGAATATGAAAGACATTGCTAAAGAATTAGGAATATCAGTAGCCACTGTTTCTCGAGCTATTAACAATAGTGATAATATAAATCCTGAAACTAAAAAAAAGGTTTTAGAGTTTGTAGAAAAAAGCGGATATACTCCAAATGCAATAGCTAGGAATTTATCAAAGATGGAGAGTAGAACAATAGCTCTTTTGATTCCAAATATTAGCAACCCTTTCTTTGCCTCACTTGTAGAGGAGATATGTAAAGCTTTTTCTAAAACACAATTTCAGATTGCACTATATAATACCTCTGAAGATTTAGAGCAGGAGAAAAAAGCTATAAAAAATATATTGGGAGAAAGAATTGCTGGAGTAATAGCTGTTTTAATCAAGGGGACATATGATAATAACCCTTTTGAATCACTAATAAATCATAATATTCCAGTTCTACTTTTAGATAGAGATACAACTTCATTTGAATTGCCAGGAGTATTTTTAGATAACTTCAATGGAGCATATAAAGTTGTAAAAAGATTACTGGAGAAAGGGCATAGAAAAATCAGTATATTAACTGGAGATCTGAACTCTATTACTGCTCAAGAGAGATTGAGAGGATATATTAAAGCTCACGAAGATATGGAGATTCCTTATTCAAAAGAGGATATATATGAGGGAGATTTCTTAGTTGATAGTGGATACAGTTTGGGAAAAGAGATTTTAAAAACTCCATCTACTGCTCTATTCTCATCAAATAACCTTATGTTACTTGGATTTTTAAAAGCTTCTAGAGAGATGAAAAAAGATATTGATCTTGCATGTTTTGAAGAGTTAAGGATTCTTAATATATTTGATATTGAGGTTTTAGCTTGTAAAATTCCATTAAATATAATGGGAGAAAAGGTATTTGAGCTGTTTTTTACTGATAAAAATAAAAGAAAAAAAATATACATAGAACCGATTTTAAAAGAGGGTGAGAAATAAAATGAAAAAAGTAGTTGTAGTAGGAAGCATAAATATGGATTTAGTCACTATGTGTCAAAGAGTTCCAGAGGCAGGAGAAACTATTTTTGGAGAGAAATTTTTTCAAGTTCCTGGTGGTAAGGGAGCAAATCAAGGGGTAGCTATTGGTAAACTAGGAACAGAAGTCACTATGCTTGGTAAGGTAGGTAACGACTCTTTTGGAAATGATCTTATAAACTCTATGAAAAATAGTGGAGTTAATACTGAGTATATAGAGAGATCTGAAAGCTCTACTGGAATAGCTAAGATAATAGTTGAAGGAAATGGGCAAAATAGAATACTTGTTGTTTCTGGAGCTAATATGGATGTGGATAAAGATTACATTGATAGACATATAGATGTAATTAAAAATGCAGATATAGTTGTTACTCAATTGGAACTACCTTTATCAACAGTTGAATATGCTCTTGAAAAAGCAAAGGAGTTTGGAAAGATAACTATATTGAACCCTGCTCCAGCAGCTCCTTTAAGTGAAAAGATGATAAAGTCTAGTGATATTATTATACCTAATGAAACTGAGCTAAGTATGATTACTAAAATGGCTACTGATACAGAAGATGAGATAAAAGCAGCTTGTAAAAAACTTTTGGATATGGGAGTTAAAGAACTTATTGTTACTTTAGGAAGTAAAGGATCATTACATGTAAATAAAGAAAAGTCAGAGTTTCACAGTGCATATATAGTAAAAGCTGTGGATACAACAGCAGCAGGTGACAGTTTTATTGGTGGGTTTGTTAAAGCTTTAAATGGTGACAACATAGATGAGGCAATAGAATTTGGAACTAAAGTATCAGCAATAGCAGTTACAAGATTAGGGGCTCAAAGTTCTATTCCTACACTAGAAGAGGTAAATGAATTTCAAGGGGTGAAAAGATAATGAAAAAAGGTAGATTATTAAACAGTGAACTTTCTTATGAGATAGCAAAAATAGGGCATACAGCTCATATTACAGTGTGTGATGCAGGGTTGCCAATTCCAAAGGATGTAAAGAGAATAGATTTGGCTATTGAGGCTGGAACACCAAACTTTATTCAAGTATTAAAACCTATATTAAGTGAGATGCAAGTTGAAGAGATAATTTTAGCAAGGGAGATTCACGATCACAATATCCCTATGTATGCTGCAATTATGAAAGCTTTCAAAGAGGCTGGAATGGATCCAAAAATAATTGAGGTATCACATGAGGAGTTTAAAAAAATCACTCATGAAAGTGAAGTTATTGTTAGAACTGGAGAGTGTTCTCCATATTCAAATATAATATTAAAGTCAGGTGTTACTTTTTAGGAGAGGATAATGGAAAAAGAGATTGTTTTAAAGATGAAAGATATAGTTAAGACATTTCCTGGAGTAAAGGCTTTAGATGGAGCTCAACTAAATATATATAAAGGAAGAGTTATGGCTCTACTAGGTGAAAATGGAGCTGGAAAATCTACTCTTATAAAGGTAATGACAGGTATCTATCAAATGGATAGTGGAACTATTGAATTAAGAGGGAAAAAGGTAGATTTTAAAAGTATCAATGATTCACAAGGTGAGGGAATTGCTGTTATTCACCAAGAGCTAAATCTTATACCTGAATTGAGTATTACAGAGAATATATTTTTAGGTAGAGAGATTACAAATAAATTTGGAAAATTAGACTCTAAACTTATGGACAAAGAGGCTAGATTTCTTTTAGATAAATTAAATGTAAAGGAAGATGGAAAAACTCTTGTAAAAGAATTAACAATTGGAAAGATGCAAATGGTAGAGATAGCTAAAGCACTTTCTCAAAATGCTAAAATTATAATAATGGATGAGCCAACAGATGCTCTTACTGACAGTGAAACTGAAAGTCTTTTCGAAGTTATTAGAGAATTAACTAGTGAGAAAAAAAGTATTGTGTATATCTCTCATAGATTAAAGGAGATACCTGAGATATGTGATGATATAACAATAATGAGAGATGGAAAGTTTATCTGTGAAGCTGAGGTAAAGGATATAGATGAAGATTTTATAATCAAAAATATGGTTGGGAGAACTCTTGAAGAACAGTTCCCTAGAGTTGAAATTCCTAGGGGAGAAGAGGTATTGAGAGTTGAAAATCTTAAAAATAGTTTTGTTGACAATATCTCTTTTACTCTACATAAAAGTGAGATATTGGGAATATCAGGGCTTATGGGAGCAGGTAGAACAGAGCTTGTAAGAACTATATATGGGCATCTAAAGAAAGAGTCTGGGCATATCTATCTTGAAGGAAAAGAGATAAATATAGGATCTGCTGCTGAAGGGGTAGCTAAAGGGATAGCCTATGTTTCAGAGGATAGAAAGGGAGATGGACTTGTTTTAGGAATGAGTGTTAAGGAAAATATGACACTTTCAGCAATGAATTTTATATCATCTTTCTTTAAATTAGATAAGAAGCTAGAGAAGGAATCAGTTGAAGATTATATTGATAAATTTGAGATAAAAACACCTACTATGGAGCAAAAAATTAAAAATCTAAGTGGAGGAAATCAACAAAAGGTTGCTATTGCAAAGGCACTTTTAACAAATCCTAAAATTCTTATTTTAGATGAGCCAACTAGAGGAGTAGACGTTGGAGCTAAGAAAGAGATCTATGATGTTATAAATGAATTGAAGAAAAAGGGAATGAGTATAATTATAGTATCATCTGAGATGCCAGAGATTTTAGGACTTAGTGATAGAATTTTAGTTATTCACAATCACAAAATAACAGGAGAATTTTTAGGAGAAGATGCAACTCAAGAGAAGATCATGAGATGTGCAGTGGGAGGACAAAATGATTAAAAAAATATTGAAGAATAAGCCACTAATAGGACTTATACTTTTTTCAGCAATAGTAGCAGTGATCAATCCAAGATTTTTATCAGTAGCAAATATATTAAATGTATTTAGACAATCATCTATCAATGCTGTAATAGCAATAGGAATGACATTTGTTATTCTTACTGGGGGAATAGATCTATCAGTTGGATCTATCTTAGCATTTTGTGGAGCAGTAAGTGCTGCAATGTTAAGTTCAGGAATAAATCCTGTTTTAAGTTTATTAGTTGCTCTTGTTTTAGGGCTGTTCTTTGGAATAGTAAATGGGGTTTTAGTTTCAGTTATGAAGTTACAAGCATTTATAGTAACATTAGTAACAATGACTTTCTTGAGAGGAGCAACACTTGTATTTACAAATGGTAAACCTATTACAGTTAATGATGGTGGAGCATTGTTTGAAAATATAGGGGGAGGGTATCTATTCAATATACCAATTCCTATCTATATAACACTTATATTATTTGTAGCTGGACACTATATTTTAACAAATACAAGATTTGGAAGATATACTTATGCTATTGGAGGAAATGAAGAGGCAACAAAACTTTCAGGAATTAAAGTGAATAATATAAAAATATGGATATATGGTATCTCAGGAATCCTTTCAGCATTGGCAGGGATTATTACAACATCGAGATTGTTCTCTGCTCAACCTACTGCTGGAACTGGATATGAGCTTGATGCTATTGCAGCTGTTGTTTTAGGTGGAACTTCTCTAGCTGGAGGGGTTGGAAAGATTACAGGAACAGCATTGGGAGTTATAATAATAGGTGTACTTGGAAATGCTCTTAACTTACTAGATGTATCATCATACTATCAAATGATGATAAAGGCAGCTGTTATATTAATTGCGGTTTTAATAGACAAGAAGTCTAACAAATAAAAGGGAGTGGTAGATATGAGTAAATTTAAAAAATTATTTGGAATTGCAGGAATATTTTTAGCATTTGCAGCATCTGCATCAGCTGAAAGAATAGGACTTGTAATCTCTACACAAAACAACCCATTCTTTGTAACTTTAAAAGAGGGAGCAGAGGCTAAAGCTAAAGAGTTAGGACATGATTTAATAGTTCTTGATTCTCAAGATAACCCAGCTAAAGAGTTAGGAAACGTTGAAGATCTTTTAGTTAAAGGTGTAGATGTTCTTCTTATTAACCCTACTGATTCAGATGCAGTAGTAAGTTCAGTTAAAGCAGCTAATAGAAGTAAAATTCCAGTAGTTACTCTTGATAGAGCAGCTAATGGTGGAAATGTTGTATCTCATGTGGCATCTGATAATGTATTAGGTGGAGAGATGGCAGGAAACTTTATAGTTGAAAAACTTGGTGGAAAGGGTAAAGTTGTAGAACTTGAAGGAATCCCTGGTACTACTGCTGCAAGAGATAGAGGAACTGGATTTAATAAAGCTGCTGCTGGAAAACTTGAAGTTGTAGCTAAACAAGCAGCTGACTTTGATAGAACAAAAGGGCTAAATGTAATGGAAAATATTTTACAAGCTCAACCTGAAATTCAAGCTGTATTTGCTCACAATGATGAGATGGCTCTTGGAGCATTAAAAGCTATTGAAGCATCTGGAAGAGATATATTTGTAGTTGGTTTTGATGCTACTGATGATGCTGTGGCTGCTGTAAAAGAGGGTAAACTTGCTGCAACTGTTGCACAAAAGCCTGCTGAAATAGGAGCTATCGGTGTTGAAGTTGCTGATAAAATAGTTAAAAAACAAGCTGTTGAAAAGAATGTGCCAGTTGCTCTTGAATTAGTTAAATAGCTGATTAACTATAAAAATTAAATAGATTTAATTAGAGGTGGTTGAATTTGCAGCCACCTCTTTTATATAATTATTTAAATTAGATATCATTTAAAAGAAACTCTATTATATTCATGTGTTTAATACCATTTCTTGACATATCAAAGAAATCCATTGAAATTACAAATTTAGGATAATTATCTTGTATTTTTTCCAATACAGAAAATTCTCTTTCTACTGTTTCTGGTGAAGCTAAAAGATATGCAACTTGTATATATTTTGTTTCATCTCTACCTTTTGTACAGACAAAGTCAACTTCTAAAGCATCTATTTTCCCTATTTTAACACTATACCCTCTTCGTAAAAGTTCTAAATAAACTATATTTTCAAAAATTTGATTTATATCTCTTTCATTATTTTCAAAAACAGCCTGACGTATTCCATGGTCTGCAATATAATATTTTTCATTTACACTTAAAATTTTTTTCCCAATAAGATCATTTCTCTGAACTCTATAAATAAGCATAGCTT
>UQQO01000071.1 GCA_900543175.1 uncultured Fusobacterium sp. | reverse complement strand
ACTTTTTTCTATTTGTTTATTATTTTAGATTATATTTTTAGTACAAAGTATAGCTAAACAAAAAAAAGTTAGTACTAATCAAGTACTAACTCCATTCTTTTTGAACTATTTATTCTAATCTTTCAATATCTCTTCTAACTCTACTTCTAATTTCTTTAATGCATTAGCTCTATGACTAATTACATTTTTCATCTCTGGCATCTCAGCTAATGTTTTTCCATACTCAGCCACATAGAAATGAGGATCATATCCAAATCCTGTATCTCCTCTAGGAATATCAATTATCTCACCTTCTACTTCTCCTCTAAAAGAGTAAGCTCTTCCATCAGGTTTACCTAAAGTTATTACACTTACAAAGTGTGCCTTTCTATTTTCTATCCCTTGAAGATTTTTTATTAATTTAGCATTATTTGAAGCATCTGTTGCTCCCTCTCCAGAATATCTAGCAGAGTAAACCCCTGGCTCTCCATTTAGTGCATCTACACAAAGTCCAGAATCATCAGCTATTGTTATCATTCCAGTAAATTTAGCTATCTCCAATGCTTTTTTAGCTGAGTTAGCTTCAAATGTATTTCCATCTTCTACTACTTCAGGAATTTCAATTCCATCTTTTATTGACAATATCTCAATATCCTTTACATTTTTAAAAATAGCTTTTATCTCATCTATCTTATGTTTATTTCCAGTTGCTAAAAATATCTTCATAATTATTCTCCTATTACTCTATTTTGTAATTCAATAATCTCATTAATTCCAGCTTCTGCTAAATCAAGAAGTTCATTTAATTCAGCTCTTGTATAAGTTGCCTCTTCTCCTGTTCCTTGAACCTCTACAAATCTTCCCTCTCCATTCATAACAACATTCATATCAACTTCTGCTGCTGAATCTTCAGAGTATTTAAGATCTAGCATTGGAGTTCCTCCTACTATTCCTACACTTATAGCAGCAACATTTGATATAATTGGATTTTCAGCAAGTATTCCTTCATTTACTAATTTTTTCATAGCTAAAGCAAGAGCTATATATCCTCCAGAGATAGAAGTTGTTCTTGTTCCTCCATCAGCTTGAATAACATCACAGTCGATAGTAACTGTTCTCTCTCCTAATTTATCTAAATCTATAGCTGTTCTTAAAGCTCTTCCTATTAATCTTTGAATCTCCATAGTTCTTCCAGATAGTTTTCCTTTAGCAGATTCTCTTTGATTTCTCTCTCCAGTTGCTCTAGGTATCATTGAATATTCAGCAGTTATCCAACCTTTACCTTGTCCTTTTAAAAATGGTGGTACTTTTTCACTAACTGATGCTGTACATATAACTTTTGTATTTCCAAACTCAATAAGCACAGATCCTTCAGCATAAAGGTTAAAATCTCTAGTTATTTTTATCTTTCTAAGTTGATTTTCTGCTCTTCCATCTTCTCTATATTTTATACTTCTTAAATCTTCTTCTATTATTAATTCTTTTGTTTCCATTCCTTTTCTCCTTATTTTTCTATACTAATACTACTTCTTTTTCTAACTCTTCACTTTCTAGATTTTTTTCTTGCTTACCAAATTGTATCTCATATAGATGTCTATACAATCCATTTAATTTCAATAATTCTTGATGATTTCCTACCTCTTTTATCTCTCCATTTTCCATTACAACTATCTTATCTGCATTAATAATTGTAGATAGTCTATGAGCTATTACAAAAGTAGTTCTATTTACCATAAGTTTATCTAAAGCATCTTGAACCAATCTTTCTGATTCTGTATCCAAAGCAGATGTTGCCTCATCTAATATCATAATCTCTGGGTTTTGAATCAATGCTCTAGCTATTGCTATTCTCTGTTTTTGTCCTCCAGAAAGCATAGTTCCACGCTCTCCTACCTCTGTTTTAAACTGATTAGGTAGCTCCATAATAAAATTATAGGCATTTGCCATTTTAGCTGCTTTTATAATATCTTCCTCTGTAACTCCAGCTTTTCCAAAGGCTATATTATCATAAACAGTTCCGCTAAATAGGAAACTTTCTTGAGGAACAACCCCAATATAGTCTCTATATTTTTTTAATGAAAGATTTTTAATATTAATTCCATTAACTTCTATATTTCCTTCTGAAACTTCAAAAAATCTAGGTATCAGATTTACAAGAGTTGTTTTTCCACTTCCACTTTTTCCAACAAAGGCTACTACTTCTCCTGCTTTAACATCAAGATTTATATTTTTTAATATCAGTTCTGGTGAATCATCATAGTGGAATGATACATTGTTGAAACTCATAGTTTTTATTTTACCATTAAGTTCTTTTTCCTCTCCATAGTGATCTTGCTCAACTGGAACATCTAATATTTCAATTACCCTATCTGCTGATGGTAATGCTTCTTGAAGATCATTATTTTTATTTACAAGTCTTTTTAAAGGTTGACTCATCAATCCTAAAGCTGTAACAAAAGAGATAAGATCTCCAGCACTCATTGTTTTAGCTACTAAAATTTGATATCCCCCATAAGAAGCTACTAATAGTACCATAATAGTTGTAATAACCTCATTTATAGGAGAAACCTTTGCTTTTATCTTAGTGCTTCTATATGATTTTTGAAACTCGTCCATACTTATCTCTTTATATCTCTCAACCATATCATCACTATTATTAAAAGCTTTAATTACAAATACTCCAGATAGTGTTTCTTGTATAAAAGAGGCCACAGCTCCTGAAGTATCCTGTCTAATTCTTCCAGATTTTCTAATCTTCTTAGTGTATTTTTTTACTACTCTAATCATTAAAGGCATAACAATTAAAGCTATTAATGCAAGAATAAAATCTACTTGAAACATTCTAAAAGTCAATGCTACAACTGTTAAAAACTCTTTAAACATATCAAATATGATAAATCCTATTCTTCCCAATGTTGCAGAGTCTCCAGACAATCTCGCCATTATATCTCCAAGTTTATGTTGTTTAAAATAAGACATTGGAAGATGCTGTAAATGTGTATATACATCTATCTTTATATCTCTTTTTATTGTTTCAGTTACATAGTTAGATGATATTGACGCAAAATATCCTGTTAAAACTTTAGTAATAGTAGCAACAAAAATTCCAACAATTACTAAAACCATCATTCTAGCATTTTTATTTACTAATACATCATCTATCAGATATTTACTTAACCAAGCTGGAACTGCTCCCATTGCTGAGCTTATAGTAGACATTATTATAACTGCAAACATAGCCCACTTATATTTAAAGCTATACTTTAAAAAAGTATTTAAAGATTTATTTTTAAAAACTCCTAATTTTTCCTTCATTCTTCTCCTTTTATAAGAAACTCCCCATAACTTTTTATTATATTATTACCAGAAAGTTTTTCTCTCACCTCTGCTATATCCCTTGCAACCTTCTCTTTGTAGTTTTCAAAATGCTCTAAATATTTTTCTATCTCTTGAGCATTACATCTCTCCTGTAAAAGTTCAGGATAGACCTCTCTATTCAATGTTAAATTGGGCAAAGAAACAAAACCTAACTTAAGTATATGTCTTGCTATAAAGGCATTTATAAATCCTGTTTTATATATCACTACTACAGGTATTCCTAATAGAGCTAACTCTAAAGTTACAGTTCCTGATGCTGCAATAGCAGTTTTACACTCTTTTACACATTGAGCTAAAGTTTTATCTTCAATCTCAACTTCAAGATTTTTATAGATAGTTAAATCCTTCTCTATCCATTTTAGATGTTCTCTACTTGATAATTTTAATAAAAATTTCTCATTTTTTTTCTTTTCTATTAGTTCTAACATAATAGGAAAAAGTGATTTTATCTCCTGCTTTCTACTTCCAGGTAATAGTAAAATCTTATCTCCTGTTCTTTCAACTACTGAATATTTATCTACAAAAGGATTTCCAAAATATACAACCTTTACTCCCTCTTTTTTATAGAAATCAACTTCCCAAGGAAATATAACCATTATATGATCAGCTTTTACAAGTTTTTTTATTCTTCCCTTTCCCCAAATCCATAATTTTGGTGGAATATAGTAGAATACTTCAACTTCAGGAACTTCTTTTTTTAAAAGCTCTAAGAACTTTAGATTAAATCCCCCATAGTCTACCAAAATAACTTTATCTATCTTCTCTTTTTTTATAAACTCTATATATTCATTAGCTTTTTTCTTTAAAAAACTATATTTTTTTATTATCTCTGTAAATCCCATTATAGCTAACTCTGTTATATCTTGAATTATCTCTACCCCTTGAGCTTTGCTATGCTCTCCAGCTACTCCATAAAATTTTATATTTTTATTTTCTTGAAGCATAGATTTTACAAGATAGGAAAGATGGAGATCTCCTGATACCTCTCCTGTTGATACAAAAAATTTCATAAGCATCTCCTTTAAACCTTTACTCCCATTATAAAGAGATTATTTTCTTCAGCTAATTTTATAGCTTCATCTCTATTTAAAAATAGCATTTTTCCAGCTTCTCCCACTATACCTCTAGCTTTTATTGCAATAGCTCTCTTTATAGTCTCTATTCCAACAGCAGGTATATCAACTCTCATATCCTGTTGAGGTCTTGACATCTTAACTATAATTGTTCTATCTCCTGCTAACTCTCCCCCACGTAAAATAGTTTTATCTGTTCCCTCAATTCCCTCAAGGGCAACTACTGAAGAATCTTTACATACAACTGTTTGTCCTGCATCTACTTCACTTAGAGCTTTAGCAGCTTCTATCCCTATTTTTATAGTTTTTAACTCTTCAGATGTTGGAGCTATCTTAGTGTAACATCTATCTTCAAACATAAAATTTTTCAATAGATAATTTTGTGGTAAAACTTTTATCCCATTTAATCTAAAAAATGCTATAACTGCAAAAAGGAGAGTCTCATCCTTCTTGTCAGGTAATCTCTTCAGAAGCTCCTCTCCATATTTGTCTAATTTCATCTCTTTAAAAATAAGTTCTTTTTCTACTTTTCCAAGCATCACTATTTGATCTATTCCATTTAGGAGAAAATGCTTTATTATTCCTCCTACCTCCCCAATATTAAATGCTTTAAAAGAGCTGTATTCTTTAATTTCAGGTTCAATAGTATCAAAAAGTCCTATTGGGAAAACACTGATATTTTGCTTTTCAGCCTCTTGCAAGAAATAAAGGGGTAACTTTCCATTACCTACTATTATTCCTATTTTTTCCATTATCTTGTTATCCCCCTGTTACTTCCATTGATAAATTCTAGAAGATATTTTATGTTTTTATCCTCTCCATATTGTTCTTCAGCTTGTTTAATTGCCTCTTTTAATGGAAGTCCATTTCTAAATATTATTCTGTAAACTTTTTTTAGATTAGAAAGCTCCTCATCAGTGAAACCTCTTCTTCTTAAACCTATACTATTTAATCCTCTTATCTCTGCCTTATTTCCTTCAGCTAATACAAAAGGACAGATATCTTGGTTTACAGCACTAGCTCCACCAATCATAGAATATGATCCTATTCTACAAAATTGATGTACTGGTGTAAGTCCTCCTATTATAGCAAAACTATCTACTACCACATGTCCAGCTAATGTTACATTATTTGCAAGAATACATCCATCACCAATAATAACATCATGAGCCACATGAACATAGGCCATCAATAGATTTCCACTTCCTATTCTTGTTTCCCATCTATCATCTGTACCTCTGTGAATAGTTACAAACTCTCTTATTGAGTTTTTATTTCCTATAATAGTTTTTGTTGGTTCATTTTTATATTTTAAATCTTGAGAAGCTTTTCCAATAGAAACAAATGAAAAAATTGTATTTTCTTCTCCTATTTCTGTTATTCCCTCTATAACTACATGAGATTGTAAAACTGTATTTTTTCCTATTTTTACATCTTTTCCTATAATACAGTAAGGTCCTATTTTTACTCCATCTTCTATAACTGCTCCCTCTTCAATGATAGCAGTGCTATGAATTTCTACCAACCTAAACTCCCCCAATCTTATTTATCTGTTATACAGAATGTAAATGTCGCCTCACAAGCTACTGTTCCATCTACTTTTGCTACTCCATGAGCTTTTACAAAGTTTCTTTTTATTTTTTCTACTTCAACTTCATAAATTACTTGATCTCCAGGTCTTATAGGACTTTTAAATTTTGCCCCTTCAACTCCTACAAAGTAAGGAACTTTCCCTTCAATTCCATCCATTACAAGTACTCCTAAACATTGAGCCATTCCTTCAACAATAAGAACTCCTGGCATTATAGGATGTCCTGGAAAGTGTCCATTAAAGAACTCCTCATTGATAGTTACATTTTTTAATCCTTTTATTTTTTGTTCCTCTTTATTAACCTCAATAATTCTATCCACTAATAAAAATGGGTATCTGTGTGGAATTCTTTTCATAATTTCTAAAGTATCTAACATGTTTTCCTCCTAAGTTTTCTTTTACTAATTTTTCTTTAATAATTTTGCAAATTCTATATCTAAAGCATGTCCTGCTTTGATTGCTATTATATGAGCTTTTATAGGTCTATTTAAAACTTTAAAATCTCCTATTATATCAAGCATTTTGTGTCTTACAAACTCATCTTCAAATCTTAATCCATCTGGATTTAAAACTCCATCTTTCTTAATAACGATAGCATTTTCAAGAGTTCCTCCAAGAGCTAGATTATTTTGTTTCAAATACTCTATCTCATAATCAAAACCAAAAGTTCTTGCTGGTGCTATCTCTTTTTTATAAGTTTCTAAATCTATTTCAAACTCAGCTAATTGTGATTTTAAGAAAGTGTGATTAAATTTTATTGTATAAGTTATCTTATATCCATCATATGGTAATGCCACTATATTTTTATCATTTACACTTAAATATATAGGCTCTTTAACTACTATAGGTTCTACTTCTTCAGCTAACTCTTTAATTCCTGCCTCTTCAAATAGCTCAATAAACTTTTTAGCACTTCCATCACATATAGGAAGCTCATTTCCATTTAATTCTACTATCAAGTCAGTTATTCCTGCAACATATAGTGCTGATAAAAAATGCTCTATTGTATAAACCTCAGCTCCATATTCATTGTGAAGATTTGTTCCTCTAGTTAGATCAAAGGTATTTTCTATATCAAGAACTATCTGATTTTTCCCCTCTTCAAGATCTTTTCTTGCAAAGATAATTCCTTTATCATGTGGAATTAATCTCATATCTATATTTTCACCTTTGTGAAGCCCTATTCCTGAATAGCTTATCTCTTTTGCTAATGTCTTTCTATACATCTTAACCCCTTTCTTAATTTTTAGTTAAAAATTTATCTGCAACTGCCATAGCAATCTCTCTTCTTCCATCAACAAAATCTATCTCAACTTTCTTTTCATTTACCCCTCTGACAACTCCCAAACCAAATTTTTTATGAAAAACTTTTTCTCCAACTGAATATGGGAATGATTTTGTTTGTGCATTTTTTCTTAAATCATCAAGAGTTATTACCTTTTTAAATTGTGATAGATCTGATTTTGGTTTCTCTCTTTTAATCTCAGGCATTTTTATATTACGTTCCAATAAGTTTTCTGGAATCTCATCAATAAATTTTGATGGAGTTCTAAAACTTTCTTGTCCATACATAAATCTATTAGCTGCATAAGAGATGTATAATCTATCTTCTGCTCTTGTTATAGCAACATAACAAAGCCTTCTCTCCTCTTCTAGCTCTTTAGGTTCAAACATCGCTCTTTGTCCTGGAAAAATTTCATCTTCCATTCCTGCTATAAATACATTTGGAAATTCTAGCCCTTTTGAGTTATGGATAGTCATTAATTTTACATAATCTCTCTCTTCTTCAAGATTATCAGTTGCACTTACCAATGAAACATTTTCAAGATACTCTCTCAATGTCATTGTCTCTACAACTTCTTCCATCTCTTTAATAGAGTTTTTTAACTCTTCTATATTCTCTCTTCTACTCTCTGCATCTTCATATGTACTATCTAAGTAGTCATAGTATTTAATTTTGTTAATTAAAGTTTTAAAAAGCTCAGAAACAGTTTCACTTTCACTAATCTCTCTAAAATATTCCATCATCTCATAAAACTCTGAAAGAACTATTCTCATATTAGCTGTTAAAGTAGTGATCTCTTGAGATTTTCCCAACGCTTCATAAACTGAAATTCCATTTTCTTTTGCAAAGTCATTTATCTTTTCTAAACTTTTATCTCCTATTTTTCTCTTAGGAACATTTAAAATTCTTGTTAAATTCAAACTATCTTGAGTATTATTAATTACTGATAGATAAGCTATAATATCTTTTATCTCTGCTCTTTGATAGAATTGCATACCACCAAAAACTTTATATGGTATATTACTTCTTAAAAATCCCTCTTCAAAAAGTCTTGATTGAGCATTTATTCTATATAAAATTGTAAAATCTCTATATTTTTTACCTTCTTGAATTTTTCCTTTTAAAATTTCATTTACAATTAGAGAAACCTCTTCTCTTCCATCTACAGATGAAAGAACTTTTATCTTTTCTCCACTTGTTTTTTTAGTCCAAAGTTTTTTATCTCTAGCACTTGTATTATTTTTTATTACAGCATTAGCTGCATCTAGTATCACTGATGTTGAACGGTAGTTTTCCTCTAATTTTACAACCTCTGCATCTGGATAATCCTTTTCAAAATCCAATATATTTTGAATATTAGCTCCTCTAAATCCATATATACTTTGGTTTTCATCTCCAACAACACAGATATTTCCATATTTTTTAGCAATTTTATTAATAATATTATATTGAATATTATTGGTATCTTGGTACTCATCTACCATTATATATCTAAATTTTTCCTGTATTCTATTTAATACATCTGGAATTTCTAAGATTTTTTTAGTATTTACTAAGATATCTGAAAAATCCATTCCATTATTATTTTTTAAAACTATATTGTATCTTCTATATACTTCAGCTATAATTTTAGCATTTTGATTATAACTTCCCTCTGACTTTTCATACTCTTCTATTGGAGTCTCTTCCTCTTTTAACTTAGATATTTTTGATGCTATTATCCCTTCAGTTAGGCTTTTATCCTTAACCACTAACTCTTTTAAAATGCCTTTTACTACTCTCTTTTGATCATCTACATCATAGATACTGAAATTTGCACTATATCCTAAACGATCTCCATATATTCTAAGAAGTCTTAAACCAAAAGAGTGAAATGTAGATACCATTGTTTTTTTAGCATCTTCACCAATTAAATCCTCTACTCTCTCTTTCATCTCTTTAGCTGCTTTATTTGTAAATGTAACAGCTAATATACTATATGGAGAAATTCCAATCTCTTTAATCATATGAGCTATTCTATATGTAATAGTTCTTGTTTTTCCTGATCCTGCCCCTGCAAGTATTAATAATGCTCCCTCTATTTTAGATGCAGCTTCCCTCTGCCTATCATTTAATCTGTCTAATATACTCATTAAAACTTTCACCTCTTTGAATATTAATTATACCATAAAACTACTGCTCTTATCAATGTAAACTCTCTATTTAACCAAAATCTTAGGTTAGTTATAAAAAAAGGAAGAAGCTTTGCTTCTTCCTATGTAAACTTTTTTAGTGCCATGAAAACTGGATGAAGTAGATTCTATACCCGTAATAAATACCTTAGTGCTGCTTCCTTCCAGACCTGACACGGTTCGATACTATTACGCCATAAAATTCCCCAAACAATTTCCATGACGATTAATTATATCAATTTTTTCTCTATCCGTCAATCATTAATTTTAAAACCTTTGGAATAGCTCATTTAAAATATCTTTTTTATTCTTGGATTTAAGAAATTTGATCTGCTCATCAATTTTTTCAAGTTCTCCTATTTGGATATTTAGATTCTCTTCTGAAATTTTTCTAATCTCTTCCTCTTTATTTCTTAACAACTCTTCATATTTTAAAATCTCTGATTCACTAGCTTTTTTCAAATCTTCAGATATTTTTTTCTTCCAATATCCATTATTACTATTTAAGATTCTTGTAATCTCTTTAGATAGATTACTTTTTACATATACTCTTCTTGTTTGAGAATCATAACCATAACTAATCTTTCCATTTTTTACCTCACTTAATAGAGGAATTATCATCTCTTTAAGTAGTGGCATTCTTAAATTCATAGTATCTACAATACTTCTTCCATTTAAATTCATATTGTTAATATTCAGATTTCCTGAAATGATTATATCTTCCTTAGATAAGATAGTTTTTTGAGTCATTGCAGCTGTTCCACCATTTATATAGTCATTAAACTCTTTTAACTCATCTAAGTCAACTTTTTGAATATCTATATTTATATATCCCTCAGGAACATCTAAATTGACATAACCATCCATTTTTCCATGACTTTGATTTTTATCTCCTGTTAACATAAAACTTATATTTTCTGTATTTCTTGAAATTCTACTAGAGATATTATGCACCTCTCCATTTAGCATAAATCCATATGTGTCAGAAGTAATATCCAATTCCTCTATATATAATTCCCATTTATTAACAGCTTTTTTATCCTCTTCTTTTCTTAACTCAAGCTCTTTTACTACCTCTCTATACTTCATTACAAGCTCATACATTTTTTTCTCATAAACTTGATTTAAATAGATGTTTATTAAAGTATCTAAATCTTTTATTACAATCTCACCATTTTTTACAAATTTTTCAATTCCATTATCTACTGAGAATTTCATCTCTGGAGAGTTTTTCATATCTTGAAGATCTAACTTCATCTGTTCTTTCTCTACTGAAAGTTTTTCATTTAAAGCTTTAGCAGATTGAAGAATCTCTTTAACCTCTCTATCCATTTTAAAAATATCTAATGGATTTTTTAAGTTACTTACTTTTTTCAGATTTTTTCTTATCTCTTTAAATTCTACTCCATTTTCTATCTCTTTTATTCTAGTTTCCCAATAATTTTTCTTTTCATCTAACAGTGAATTATTTTTCTCATACTCTGATTTTAATATATTGTTTAGGCTTAAATCATTTATTCTAATTTGATC
>UQQO01000070.1 GCA_900543175.1 uncultured Fusobacterium sp. | reverse complement strand
ATATCTTCATTAATTCTTACCTCCTAACATCTTTCTATATCCTGATTATGTTATCATATTTTATAAAAAAATTCAAGATAAAAATTCAATTATTTTTTCAAAATATCCACAAGTTCTTTTTTATATTTATCTAGATTATTTACAAGATCTTCAACTTGCTCTTTAGATAGTTTTACAGTTTTATCAGTAGTAGGAACTACTTCAAATCCCTCTGGCATTTCTCCCTTTGTAACTGGGAACATATAGTTTTTAGTTGGTACTAAATCTTGAAACTCATCACTTAATACATATTCCATAAATAATTTTGCTCCATCTTTTATCTCTTTCTTATTAACAAGTGAAACTCCTTCTAAATACATAAAAGTTCCATCATCTAATAAGAAGCTATCAAATTTCTTTTGTTCTTCATCAGCAACAAAGAAAAGATTACTTGTAGCATAACCTATCATCATAGGAGCTTCCCCAGTAGTTAATTTAGCAAAAGCTTCACTCCATCCAGGCTCTACATTATATATAGCTGGTTTTAGAGTTTTCCAAAACTCTTTCCATTTTTCTCCATAAAGAGCGATACTCCATAGTAATGCCTCTTCTCCAGTTGCTGAAGTCGATGGATTTTCAACTAAAAGTTTTTTATTTATCTTTCCTAAATCAGCTAAAGTTTTAGGTACATTTTCAATTTTTGTAGTATCATAGTTTATTGCTAACATTCCATAGTCAAATGGTGTTACATATCCCTCTTTATCCATTACAAGTTTTTCTGAATAGATATTTTTTATATTTTTAGGAATATAAGGAACTATTAAATTCTCTCTTTTAGCAATTTCTGTGTTTAAAGATGTAAATCCAACTACTATATCTGCCTTTGGATTTTTCCCTTCTAATTTCAATCTTGACACTAATCCATCAATTGAAACATATTTAATATCTACTCCTGTTTTTTCTTTAAATACTGGTGCAAAAGATTTTCCTATCCATTTAGAAGAGCTTGGTCCATAAACTACAATCTCTTCACCAAAAATAACTGCTGAAATAACAAACATCAATGACAATATAATTTTTTTCATTTACCTTCCTCCATTTGAAAGCAATAAAAAAAGCTGCCGAAAGACAACTCAAGAAGATTTTTCCTATGCTGGCATTATCCAATCAGGTCTGACGGTCGAAATAAATTTCCTCTCAGCTTTTCAGCTCCCGTAAAATATTTATCTAATTTTAATATACACTTATATTTATACTTTGTCAAATATCCTTTTTTATTTTTTAACTTCCTATTTTTTTTATTTTGAGTTATAATTTTATTATACTAATTAACTTTTGGGAGGATTACTATGAAAAAATTATTATGTATTATTTTTCTTGCTTTTTCTGTAAATGCTTTAGCTCTTGAGGGACATTTAAGACTTGGTGCAACTACATTAACAAACTCTTATAACCATGAAAGTGGAACTTTTGAAGATTATGCTCCTACTTTTGGTTTCGAATTAACTCAAGGATTTATAGTTGGAGATTTTGGTGCTGGTATAGCTTATAATGGTAAAGTTGGTGATTCTGAAATTTCAACTGTTCCTGTATACTTACTTGCTAGATTAAATCTTCTTCCTATATTTTTTGAACCATATATAGTTTTAAAAGGGGGATCTGTTTTAAGAACTGATGAAGATGTAAATGGTTCTTCCCCTGATGGAAAAGCATATATTGCTGGTGGTTTTGGTATTGAAACTGATCCATTCCAAGTAGAACTTCTATACTCACAAACTAAAGTTGATAGTGATAACAGAGGTTCAGACAAATTGAAACAACTTTCTTTAATCTTTGGTTATAAACTATTTTAAGGAGGGCAAAAATTGTATCATACTGAAATATATATAAAACCATCAACAATAGAAGAGTTAAAAAACAATTTTTGGAATATAGAAAAGTTTGAAGGATTTTGTAAACAATGCAGAAACTATGGTAAACTTTGGTCGTGCCCACCATACGATTTTTCAATAGAAGAGTATATAGATAGATACAAATATATCTATATTGTTGGAGTAAAAATAGTTTTTGATGAGGATACACTTTCTTCTATTAATACTAAAGAAAAAATTTCAAATTATACTAATGATACTTTACATTTTATGAAAAATAAGATAATGAATGAGATGTTAAATTTAGAAAAACTATACCCTAATTCAACCTCTCTTTCTGCTGGTGGTTGTAAGCTTTGTGAAGTTTGTTCTAAAGAAAGTAATTTAAAATGTTTACATCCTGATTTGATGAGATACTCTTTAGAATCACTTGGATTTGATGTTGGTGGTATCTCTAGTAAATTGCTTAATTTTGAACTAAAATGGGCAACTGAAACAAGATTACCTGATTATTTTTCTCTTATAGCAGGAATTATGAAAAATGAAGAGATATCAGATTTAAAAGAGAATATTAACCTGTAAAATAAAAGAGCTGTGGAAACCCCACAGCCTTTTTGCTTTATTAAAAATATAATTTTTATCTACTCCAAGAGTTAATCATCTCTTTTACAGAACGATTCATCTCTTTCATAAAATCTGAAATAATCTTTCTTTTATACATATGTAACCCTTCATTGTGGCATCCAGGTAGAAAAACTGTTTTATCTTTTTCAGCTATCTCTCTATCCATATTTTCAAACTCTTCATCTGTAACTTTTCTATATGAGTTTTTATGAACAACCATATCTTTAGTAAAGTATCTTCTTACCATTTTTCTATTTTTTTGTTGTTCAGTTGGATATCCTATACATAACATTGTTATTGGAATTGCATATTTAGGAAGATTAAACATCTCTCTATGAATTTCAAAATTCTCCATTATATCTCCAATATAACAACTTCCTAATCCCAATTCCTCTGCTGCTAAAACTCCTGTTTGAGCTGCTATAAGAGCATCATTTATAGCCAACATCATATCCCCTTCACCTGGAATATACTCTTCTAAATTATGTTCTCTATTAAATTCCTCTGCTCCTGAAAATTTAACATAATCCATCCAACGTTGAAAATCCGCTAAGAAAAGTAGCACAAGTGGAGCTTTTCCTATCATAGCTTGATTATCACAAGTTTTTATCAATCTGTCTTTCAACTTTTGATCTTCAATCTCAATTATTGAGTACATCATCATATTTCCTGCTGTTGGAGCTTGAAATATTGCTGAATATAGTTTTTCTTTTATCTCTTCAGATACTTCCCTATCTTCATAAACACGTACAGATTTTCTATTCATTATATATTTTAAACTCTCTCTATCTTTCAATTCCATCTCTAGACATAACCCCCTTACTATAATAATGTTTTATCTCCTTCATCTCTGTTACTAAATCAGCTTTATCTATTACACTTTTTGGAGCATATCTTCCTGTTAAAACTAACTCCACATCTTCAGGCTTATTTTCCATCAGATCTAAAATCTCCTCTTCACTTACCAATCCAAAAAAGTTAGCTACACATATCTCATCTAAAATTACAACTTGATATTTTTTACTTTTAAAAATCTCTTTTACCCTTTCTACTCCTGCCTTTGCATGATCTATATCACATTGTTGCACATGCTCTCTAGAGATAAGACAAGTGTCTGTTCCATACATCTCTACATCTATATTATCTAATTTTTCAAAGGTTTTAATTTCATGGTACTCTTGTCCCTTCATAAATTGTCCAATATAGACACTAAACCCATTTCCTAAAGCTCTAACTGCAAGTCCTAAAGCTGCTGTTGTTTTTCCCTTTCCATTTCCTGTATAAACTTGAACATACCCTTTCATCATTACCACACTCCCTTATAATTTAGTATACTATAATGTTTGACAAAATAAAAGAGAGAACTCATGGGTCTGGTATGAGTTCTCTCTCCTTTATTTTAATACACAGAGATTTTTTTGAAAATTTAAATATTTTTTAGATTTTTTAAAGAATTTTTTATCAAACTATAAACCAATTTTTTGATTAATCTTTTTCATTAGAATATTGAACTTTTTTAGCTTGCATATCTTCAGGTTTGTGATGAGATGCAAATTCTGCATGTTTTATATAAAGATTTTGGATTGCAGGATTTTGTCCTAATCCTTCTAATATAACTTTAGATACTGTAAATCCTTCTTTTTGAAGGTCTTTGTTCCAATCTTCAGCTATATCATTATTTGCATGATCTCCAGCAACAAACATAAATGGAACTAGAATTACATCTTTTACTCCATTAGCTTTTAATTTTTTAACTACATTGTCAAATGCTGGGTATCCTTCTACTGTACCTACTGCATAAGTGTTTAATCCTGCATCAGTAAGAACATAGTCCATCATAGCATAAGCTGATCCACCAAAGTGGTGAGTTCCATGTCCTACAAGAACAACTCCTTGTCCCTCTTTTAATGGTCCAATTCTATCTGATAAAGCTTTTGCCACAGCTTCATAATCTTCATGATCTGTTAATAAAGGATTTCCTATTCTGATATCTTTGAAATCTTTTTCATAATTTTTTAATTCTTCAGCAAGGTTTGTAGATTCTACTCCATTCATAATATGAGTTCCTTGAACTAGAAGGTGAGTATATCCATCTGCTTTTAATTGGTTGATAACTTCTGATGGATTTAATTTTTCAATTCCTCTCTCTTTTAATCTTCTCATTACAATTCTTGAAGTAAATGCTTCTTTTACATCTACACCTTTAAATTCTTTTTTAGCTTTGTTGTTAATTGCATCAATGCTTAATGCTCTAGCATCATCATAAGTAGTACCAAAGTGTACCATTAATACTGCTGCTTTGTCCCCTTTTTTCATTCCTTTAAAGAAATCGTTGTCCACATATCCTCCATCTGAGTGAGCCATAGCCACAGTTCCTGCTGCTACTAATAAAGCTCCTACTAAAAGTTTTCTCATTTTTCCCATAATTTTCTCCTCCTTAATTCAAGGGATAATAAAAAAATCCCCTTTAGTGCAGGAGATATAACTTTTAATTATGACATTAAAGTTAATATCTCTTGTCCTCGCAATGATATTACATAATACTTGTTCAAGGCAGGTCTCCTGACTTAGCTTCATCCTTAAAATACCCTTCCCAAAAGCTCAGTGGTTTGTATTTCTCGTCTGCATCACAGTGGCGGGACCGTGTAGGCTTTTACCTCTCTTCCCTTTTAATCTAAAGATTAGAACCTTAAATTCAATTATTCTGTTCAATATGAATATACTATGTTTTTTTTTAAATGTCAAGAGTTATAATAATTTTATTTTTTAACTATAAATTTATTGACAAAGGTAAAATTAAGTAATAGAATTATTGTAATATATGTATTATATAAAATATTTTGAGTTTGACAAAGATTAAAAGGGAATTGAGTGAGAATCTCAAACGGTCCGGCCGCTGTAAATCAGCAAATTATTTTCAATACCATTGGATTTTCTGAGAAGGTGAAAATAGTGCTAGAGCTGTAAGTCAGAAGACCTGCTCAAAATATAGTGCTCTATAGACTTCCGAAGAAAGTCATGGTGTTATAGATAAGTTTATCTAACCAGCATCTTTCTGTTATAAGTGCTGGTTTTTTTATTAAAACAAGGAGTTAACAATGATAAAAAAAATAAAAATTATTTTATTAATAATGTTGAGTCTAATCTTAACTCAAAGTTTAATAGCAAAAGAAAACTTTACAATTGAGCAAAATGATGAAAAGTTAGAACTTTCATATTTTCCTAAAAGAATTGTAACTGATTCTGCTATTATCTCAAGATTTTTAGCTGCTCTAGATATTGAGTTAGTAGGTGTTCCCAGTTCTACAACTAAAATTCCAGAAGAATATAATGGAGTTCAAAGAATTGGAAGATCTGGAATGCCTGATTTAGAAATAGTTAAATCTTTAAAAACTGATTTAGTAGTTTCAACATTATATTCTAAACCAGCTTTAAAACCAAAGTATGATAATCTAAATATCCCTAGTTTCTATCTAAAAGTAGATACTTATGATGAATCTATGGAAGTTATTGAAATTCTTGGAAAAGCTTTCCATAAAGAGGAAAAAGCTAATGCTATATTAAAAGATATTAAGCATAGAGAGGAAATACTTCACGAAAAATTAAAGGATAAAGAACCTAAAAAAATTGCTATTATCTATGGTAATGGTGAAAGTTTCTTTATGACTGGAAAAAACCATTTTTTACAAGGGTTAATGGACAAAATCGATTGTGAAAATATTGTCACTTCAATTGATAATAGTGCACTACTTAAAAAATCTGTTCCTTTTAGTATGGAACAACTTATAAAGGCTAATCCAGATGTAATTTTAAGATTGCCTACAAGTCAAACTAAAAATGGTGAGAGCTTTGAAGAGATCTTCAATGCCAATCCAATTTGGAAACTTACAAAAGCATATAAAAATAAAAAAATACTTGATATAGACCCTACTCTTTTTAGAATGAGTGCTGGTGTCAATTCCATAGATGCATTGGAGGAACTATATAGATATGTTTATGAATAATGATAAACAGAAAAAAAAGATATTCTTAATTTTATTTACTATTGTTTTACTATGTTTTTCTGTTATCTTCTCTGTGAGATTTGGTAGTGTAAATTATTCTACTAGCGAGATTTTTAAGGGAATCTTTGTTAAAAATTATGATGATGAGATATTGAAAGCGATCCTTTGGGATATAAGAATCCCACGTATTTTAATAGCTGTTATGGTAGGTTGTAACCTATCTCTAGCAGGTGTTTTACTTCAAGCAGTAATGAAAAATCCACTTGCTGATCCAGGGCTAACAGGGGTTTCTTCAGGGGCAAGTGTAACTGCTCTAATTGTTATGATACTCTTTCCCAAAACTATATTCTTTATGAATTTTTCAGCCTTTATAGGTGGAGCAATAGCTTGTGCTATTGTGTTTACTCTAGCTTGGAAAAAAGGGTTAAAACCTATTAGAGTTATTCTTTCTGGAGTAGCTATCAACGCTATCTTAGGAAGTATTACTGGGCTTATGTTTATCCTATTTAGTGATGAAATTCAAGGGGTTCTATCTTGGTTAAATGGAAGTTTAAATGGTAAAAACTGGAGACATGTTATTGGACTTTTCCCCTATACAATTTTTGGTTTAATAGCTTGTCTAACTTTAATTAGAGATGCTAATATTCTTCAACTAGGGGATAACTTTGCTATTAACTTAGGTATTGATATTCCTAAAAAAAGATTAAAACTTTGTGCTTTTGCTTGTTTTCTTACAGGAATATCTGTTGCAAATGTAGGGTTAATAGGCTTTGTTGGATTGATAGTTCCACATATTGCCAGATTAATAATTGGATCTGATCACACATACTTAATACCTTTTGCTGCTACTATGGGGGCTATCGTTTTAGTTATAGCTGATACCCTTTCAAGAACTCTGTTCTCACCAATAGAGATTCCAGCAGGTATAGTTATGGCTGTAATTGGGGTTCCGTTCTTCCTATACCTACTTAGAAAGGTAGGTGACTAATATGGAGATTTTAAAAGGACAAAACATTCAATTAGCTTATGATGAAAAAATAGTAATTGATGAGATTGATTTTTCCATAAACAAAGGGGAAGTAGTTTCGATTATAGGTACTAATGGTTGTGGAAAATCTACCCTTCTTAAAGCTATTGCAAGGGTTTTAAACTGTAAAAAAGGGGAAATATACCTTGAAAATAGTAAGATTCAAAATATAAAAAATAAGGATTTTGCTAAAAAACTTGCTTTTGTTTCTCAAAACAACGAGATTCCAGAGGATATAACAGTTTATGATTTTATTATGTATGGACGTATCCCACATAAAAAATGGTATGAGATCTACAATGAAGAGGATAGAAATATTGTAGAATGGGCTATTAAAATTTGTCATCTTGAAAAATTCAGAGAGAGAAAAGTTATGAGCCTTTCTGGTGGAGAGAGACAAAAAGTATGGATATCAATGGTATTAGCTCAAAAAACTGAGATACTACTTTTAGATGAACCTACTACATATTTAGATATATGTCACCAATTTGAGATTATGGAATTGGTAAAAATGTTAAACAGAGAGTTAGGAATCACTATTATTATGGTATTACATGATATCAATCAAGCTGCTCAATATAGTGATAAGATAATTGTATTGAAAAATGGAAAGAAATTCAAAGAGGGAAAACCTTTGGAAATTTTAAATCCACAACTTATTAAAGATGTTTATAGAGTGGATTCAGTTATGGAGATTGAAAACAATATTCCATACTTTAAATTAAAAGGAATTATAAATAATTAATCAGATGCTTATGCATAAAAAGGAAGCAGGTGAAAATCCTGCACAGCCCCCGCTACTGTAAGGTGGACGAAACCTAAATACCACTGGATTTTTCTGGGAAGGTTGGGAGTAGAGTGAAACCAAGTCAGGAGACTTATCTGATAATAATATAAAACTATCTTTTGAACTTACTGATAAAGATAACTAGGGGGCTTTTTTAGTTATTTTTATCAGTTTTTATTTTGAAATTTAATAATCAGGAGGAAAAATGTTTAATTATTTTATTGAAGGTGGAAGTATGATGTGGCTACTAGCTATTTTGTCAATAGCTGGTTTGGGAACTATTTTAGAGAGAACAGCTTATTTTTTAAGAAATGAGCAAGGGATTACAAAGGAGTTTAAAAGTGAAATTGTAGATCTTGTTAGAGAGGGAAAAGAGGATGAGGCTATTGAGCTTTGCAACAAAACAAACAACTCTGTTTCAAGAACTGTAAAAAGTATATTATTGGCATATAAAAATGAGAATGATCTATATGAAAGTAAAGAGAAACTTATGAAAGAAAAAGCTTTAGAGCAAATTGAAAATCTAGAGAGAAGATTATCTATACTTGGAATTGTTTCATATATCTCACCTATGGCAGGTTTATTAGGAACAGTTCTTGGAATGATAAAATCATTTAAAGCTATTGCTCTTCAAGGAGCTGGAGATCCTAATGTTGTAGCTAATGGTATCTCTGAAGCCCTTATAACTACAGCAGCTGGACTACTTATTGCAATTCCTGCAATTATTGCTTACAACACATTTAATAGAAAAGTTGATAAAATTATGCTTGAAATAGAAAAAACTTCAACTGCTTTAATCAATATTAAAGATTCAGGAAAGAGGTAAGATTTTATGAGAGAGTTTAGAAGAGGAAAAAATATTATCAATCCTGATATGACTCCTTTAATTGATGTGGTCTTTCAGCTTTTGATATTTTTTATGTTAGTAACAACATTTAGTCAATATACAAAATTTGATATGAATCTTCCAAAATCATCAGTAGAACAAATTGATAGTTTAGAAGAGGGAGTGGAATTAGTTATTGATAGAGAGGGAAAATTTTTCTTTAAAAATGGAGATAATTCCATTGAAATCCCAAATGATAGATTTGAAATTATGTTGAAAGAGCTTATGAATGGACGTCAAGAGCAGACACTTATTGTTAGTGCTGACAAAGATCTAAAATATCAAGTTGTTATTGAAACTATGGGTAAATTAAAAAATATAGGTATTGAAAAAATTGAAATAAATAGCATAAAGTAGGTGAGATAATGAAATTTTATATTTTTTCTTTTCTCTGCCACTTATTGTTGCTGTTTATCTTCTATAAAGCTCCTGTAAAAGAGATTAAAATGGACAGTAAAAATGTAGTTGTATATCTAACTGATAAGAAAAATGATATGCCAGCTCCTGCACCTGCTCCAATTCAATCTTTAAATAGAGAGCCTGTACAAGAGATAAAAAAAGTTGAAGAAAAGAAAATTGAAAAAAAAGAGATTAAAAAACCAGAGAAGAAAGTAGTTAAAAAGAAAATTAAAAAAGCTGTGCCTAAGCCTATTGAAAAACCTAGAGAGGTAGAAGAAGTTGAAAAGGAAACTTCAGCTAATACTAATACTGCCCCTTATAATCCTCTAGCTGGTTTAGTTAAAGATGGAACTGGTACATATATTGGAGATCAAAGAGGTGGCCAGGGAATAGGTTATCAGATAAAAAGAGAGGTTGAACCTCAATATCCTATCATGGCAAAAAAGGCTAACTTTACCAAAGAGGTAGTTATTAAAACTAAATTTTTAGTGGGACTTAATGGAAGGGTGGAAGAAGTTATCTTCTTAGACAACTTCACATCATATGGATTTAGAAAAGAAGTTGAAAAAGCTCTTAAACAGTGGGAGTTTGCTCCTATTATATATCAAGGACACAATATAAAGATGTATTTTTATAAAGACTTTAGATTTAATGTTAAATAGTTAAATATTAAATAATTAATAGTTAGTTAAAAACAGTTTCACTGTTTTATATAAAAAATAATGAGGAGTGATACAAATGAAAGTAAATTATGAACCTACACACTCAGTTATACCTACACTACTAATTAATAAAGTTAAAGAAATTGCTAGTAGTTACAACATCCCTTGTAAAGTGGAAGAGGTAGAAATTTTTACTGTGATGGATACAGTAAACCTTTATTTTTTTAAAGATAAAAATGCTGTTTTAAAACTATCCATTGATTGTATCAATAGTGGAGAAGAATACATCAAAAAATATATTGATGGTATTAAGAAAGCTTTTGAAAAAACTATTGAAGAGTTTGGAAGTATTTCAAAGGTAGATATAGTAAAAGGAACTAACTCTTAGTAAAAATCAAATTATAATCTATTTAATAAAGAACTCTTATTAATATATGGAGTTCTTTATTTTTTAATCCAAAATAAAAACATTTAATCTCGATTATAGATGAATAATCTTATCTAAGTATATTTTTATCATTGACTTTTCCTGATAAAAGTTATAAAATAACTTCTGTAAAAATAATATATTTAGGTGCTTTAAAAAGCTTAATAGAGGAAGAGGAGTGAAAATCTCCCACAGTTAAAACTGCTGTAAGGTGGACGAAATCACAATTATGTCACTGGGAAACTGGGAAGGCGTGAAAGTAGGATGAAACTAAGTCAGAAGACTTACCAAATCGTAAAATATAAAATATTTTATATATTTTTTTATTTTGTTTGATTAACAGTAAGT